>DATCBN010000015.1 GCA_036511855.1 Candidatus Eremiobacteraceae bacterium
AGCGGCCGGCGACGCGGCGCCGGCATTCATCGAGCAGCTCGCACTCGCCGCCGATCAATTCGTCGTCCGCCGCGGCATCGCGGCCGACTCCGGATATTCGATCGTGGCGGGCTATCACTGGTTCGGCGAGTGGGGCCGCGACACGATGATCGCACTGCCCGGACTGCTGCTCGCCACCGGCCGCGACGTCGAGGCACGGGCCGTCCTCGTGACGTGGGCGCAGTTCGTAGATGCGGGGATGTTGCCCAATGAATTCCCGGCCGACGGCGCCGCGCCCACGTTCAACTCGGTCGACTCGAGCCTGTGGTTCATCGAAGCTGTGCGCCAGTACGTCCAGCGCACGAGCGATGACCTCACGCTGCGCACGCTGTTCCCCGTGCTGCGAGAGATCGTGGTGAAGTATCGCGAGGGGACGCGCTTTGGGATTCGCGGCGATGCCGCAGACGGGTTGCTCTACGCGGGCGAAGATGGCGTGCAGCTCACGTGGATGGATGCGAAGGTCGGCGATTGGGTCGTCACACCGCGCATCGGCAAGCCCGTCGAGGTCAACGCGCTCTGGTGCAACGCGCTCGTATCCGTGAGCCGGATGGCGGCGCGCATCGGAGAAAACGCGGACACGTATTCCGCCTGGGCCGTGACGGCGCGCCGCGGCTTCTCTCGATTCTGGAATGGCGGCAAGGGCTACTGTCATGACGTGATCGATGGTCCGAACGGCGACGAAAGCGAACTTCGTCCAAATCAGCTCATCGCGGCAGCGCTGACGGAGACGCCGCTTTCGCCTGCGCAAGTGAGGGCGGTCGTCGACGCCTGCGGTCCCCTCGTCGTGCCGCGCGGCATCCGCACGCTCGGGCCTGGCGAGCCAGGCTATCGCGGCACGTATCTCGGGCCTCAAATAGTGCGTGACGCAGCGTATCACCAAGGCACCGCTTGGGCGTGGCTGCTCGGATCGTACGCTCTGGCACACCTGCGTGCGTACGGCGACGCGCGCGCCGCGATGGACCTCCTCGCGCCCCTCGAAGGACATTTGCGCGAGGCGGGCCTCGGCACGGTGAGCGAGATCTTCGACGGCGATGCGCCGAACGAACCGCGCGGCTGCATCGCACAGGCGTGGTCCGTCGGCGAAGCGCTTCGCGCCTATCGCGCGATCCTCAAGCGCGCACAGCGTGCATGAACTTCGCATGCGCGTTATCCAGCGCGCTGGCCGTTTTCGCGCTTCTCGGATCGGCGCCGCAAACCGCGGCGAATATCGCGCAGCGCCACGTCGCGGCGATCGGAGGCCACGATCGCGCGGCAGCGTTGACTTCACTGTCGTACACCGGCGTGTATCGCGAGGGCGACTTCACGCTCGCGGCGTCGCAGACATACATGAGACCGTATTACGAGACCGTCGATCCGCATCTGGATCCGGCGATCAGGGAAGGTGATGACGGCCGGCCTTGGGAGTATTACGCGGAGTACGGCGTCGTGCTGCGCACGTTCGGCGCACCGGGCATGGCCACCACGCATGCGTCGGAATTCGACGACTCGCTCGTGGACGCCGACGCGAAGGGCACGCACATCGCGCTCGCCGGCACGGCAGAGATCCAAGGACGCCCGGCGTTCGACATCCTCGTCACGCTCCGAGACGATTTTGCGAAGCACCTCTACATCGACCAGACGACGTATTTGATCGTCGCGTCGCGCCAGACCGCGAAAGTGCACGCGTTCGGCAGTCGCGTCACCAGTCAAACGTTGTTCGGCGGCTATCGCCGCGTGGCCGGCGTATTGCTGCCGACCACTTCGCGCGAGGTCGATCTGGCAACCGGTAGAGAGCTCAATCGACTGACGTGGACGAACGTCGTCGCGAATCGTCCTATTTCCATATCCGCGTTCTCGCCGCCGAGGTTCACCCGCACGCCGCTCTCCGCGCTGCTCGAAGATCTATACGACCATCGCGATGACGCGCGGTACGACGCGCAGGCGTACGAATCGTTTCGCCGTCGCGCCGCAGGTGTGAACACCGAGTCGGCAATCGAATTCATCGGCTATCAGATATTGAAGACGGGCGTCAGCGCATCGGCCATCGCGCTTCTCTCAAAAAACGCGCGTGAATATCCGCGTTCCGCCGATGCGCAGTTCGGTCTCGGCCGCGCGTATCGAACCGCGGGCCTTTCGCGTTTGGCGGTCGCGGCATTCCGCCAGGCCTTGCGCCTCAAACCAAACGGTGCGCGCGCGCGAGATGCGTTGAAGCAGTCGTAAGCGTACCGACGAGGCGGTCAGTAGCGGCGTTCGCCCTCAGGTCTTGAGATCGCACATGCGATCGTGGCGAGAAGGAGCGTGCCGGCCAGCAATACAGAGATCATAATCCCATCCTTTCGAGGCGGAAGCGCGGCCTCATCATAACCGCTCAGCGTCGCGCCACCGTCCGAGCCAAACCGAGGACCGCGTCGAGCGCGAACAGAACCCATGGCGAGCTTGTGGAGCGGAAGGGTATTGGGCCCGTGCAGCATGCTGCCGGCGATCCGAGTCGTCTAAGAATCCATCTCTTCGGGCGGCCCCGTTTTGTGGCGGACGGACAGCCGTACAAGTTCCGTGGGCCGGCCAAGGCGCTCAATTTCTTGGCCTATTTGCTCCTGCATCGGGGCACCCACGTCACCCGCGAATCTTTGGCCTTCACGTTGTTTCCCGACGACGCCGAAGAGATCGCGCGCGCGAATCTGCGGCGGCTGCTCTACGTCACGCAGAATGCGCTTCCCGTCATCGATCAGATGCGCTGGATCGAAGCGCACGACGAGACCGTCGCGTGGAATGACGGCGCACCGGCCTGGCTCGACGTCGCGGAGTTCGAGCGCCTTGCGGCGTCGCACGATGACGCGGCGGCAGCAGTGGAACTGCACACCGGCGAATTGCTGGACGGGCTCTACGACGACTGGCTCTTCCCATTTCGCGAACGATACCGGCAGAATTACGTCAGCGCTCTCTATCGGTTGGTCCTCGAAGCGCGGCGCTCGCGAGACTTCCGTCTAGCCGTCTCGTACGCGAACCGTTTGCTCGCCGATGATCCGTTCCGCGAGGATGTCGTCCGTCAGCTTCTTTCCGCGCTGTACGAATCGGGCGACCGCGCCGGTGCACTGTCGGCTTTCGATGCGTTCGGCGAACGGCTTCGCAAAGAACTTCAAGTAGAACCGATGCCGGAGACGGTAACGCTGCGCGACCGGATTTGGCGCGGCGGAACGGCCGATGAGCAGACCGCTGAGATTTCCGAGGGGCCGCTCGAGCGAATGCCGGCCATGGGCGGCATGATGGTCGGTCGCGACGCCGAAATCGAACAGCTTCAAGAATACTGGAGCAGGTCGGCGCAAGGCCGCGGCCGTCTGGTCTTCGTCGCCGGTGAAGCCGGCATCGGCAAGTCGAGGCTCGTGAGCGAGCTTGCGCTCGTTGCCGAAGCTCAAGGGGCGCGCGTGCTGTGGGGCGCCACAACGTCGCCGGAAAATGCCCCGTTTCAGGCGTTGGCGGATGCGCTGCGTTCGGCATTGCCGCTCATCTCGGCCGTCGAACTCGATCCCGTGCGCCTCGCAGCCATCGCGCGCATCGTGCCCGACATCCGGGCGCACCGGCCGGACTTGCCCGAACTCGATGCGCTGGAACCCGAAGCCGACCTCCTGCGGCTCTTCGACGCATTGGCTTCGCTGATCGGAGCGCTCGCACGGCCGCGGCCCTTGCTCTTGATCTTGGAAGACGGGCATTGGGCCGGACGAACTTCTGCGTCGGCGCTTGAGTACATCGCGCGCGCATGCAGCGGCACCGCATCGCTGATCGTCTGCACGTTCCGGACCGAGGATGCTGGAACGGCCCATCCGCTGCGGGCGGTGCGCAAGCGGCTGCAGCAGGATCGGCTATCGGGCTATGTCGCGGTCGGCCGGCTGACGGAAGCGGACGTGAGGACGCTCGTGTGTGCGCGCGCGTCGATCGCTCCGCGCGCAGACGAGATCGTCGCGAAGCTCCATGCCCGCAGCGCGGGGAATCCGCTTTTCCTTGTGGAGGCGATGCGGGATCTCGGTGATGAGTCCGAGCCTACACCACCGTCGGAGAACGGCGTTCGCGATTTGATCAATGGGCGCTGCGAACGGCTGTCCGCCGATGGGCGCGTGTTGGCTGAGATGTGCGCGACCATCGGCGACGCCTTCGACGTCGACGTGCTTCGCGAAGTCAGCGGATGGGATGAAGACGTGCTGTTGGACGGTCTCGGCGAGCTGCAGGATCGGACACTGATCCGAGAAGGGGGCGGGCGAAGCCGCTACGACTACGTGTTCACCCACAGCTTGGTGCGCGAAGCCATCTACGCGAGGAGCGATCCGGAATCCACGAGACGCCGCCACCGGCGCATTGCGCGCGTTCTCGAAATCGCGCATGCGCCCCGGCTTGCCGACGTCGCCGGAGAGATCGCGCGGCATCACGACCGGGGCGGCAGCCGGGAGAGAGCGGCTGCGCTTTACCGGACCGCCGCCACCGCCGCATTTGAAGTCGCAGCGCTCGACGAGGCTCTTTCGTTTGCCGAAAGCGGCCTGTCGGTGGTGGACGATGCAGGCCTTCGCTTCGAGCTATTGAGCATCGTCGATGACGTGCACGCTCGCCGCGCCGAACATCGCAAGCGCAGCGCCGGCATCGACGAGCTGACCGCGTTGGCGCAAACGTTCGCCGACCCCGCGCGGCTCTTCGACGGCCTGGAACGGCGCTTCCATCACGCCCTCGCGACGGAAGACCGCGCGACGGCCCGCGCGACGCTTGATGAATTACGCACCGCAGCCGCCGGGGAACGCGCGCCGAGCACGAGTGAAATCCGAGTACTGCTGTGCGCCGCCGAACTTGAAGCCGCGGGCGGAAACTACGAATCATCGCGCGAGCTGGCCCATCGCGCGTTATTGCTCTCAGAAAACATCGACGACAAGGCGCTCCAATTGACGTGCGTGTCGCGAATCGTCGAAGCGGCCGCCCAGCAAGACAGCTTGCAGGAGCTTCGCGCGATATTGGACCGCTTCAATGCGCTCTCAGCCGGCGCGAAGCCGTCGGCTCTGGTCGGAGTGACGGCCGCGGCGGCGAACGCGGCACACGCGCTCCTGGCCTATCGCGACTGTAAGGCGCTGCAGGAGAAACGGTTGAACGCCGCGCGCGCGATCGGCGATAGGATGGGCGAGGCGGCGGCCCTGCGCGGCCTTGGGGCCGCGGCGAACGAGCTCTTCGAGATCGAGCAGGCCCGCGAATTCTACCGCCAAGCGAACGAACTATACCGCCAGCTTGGCTGTCGCCGGGAACAAGCGGTCCTCGCGCACGATCAGGCCCTGCTCGACCTCAAGACGGGAAAGCTCACGCAAGCGATGGCGGAATTCGCGGATCTTGAGAAGACTTTCGCGGCTCTGGGATTCGCGCGCGGCGAGGGGTATGCGGCGATGAATCTCAGCGCGACCGCCACCTTCGTCGGCAGGGCCGACATCGCGGCCTCAGCCGCGCGACGATGTCTCGCGATCGCGGATCGGGAGAAACTTTCCGCCATCCGCTGCTCGGCGCTCACCAATCTCGGGGTTGCCGAACGGATTCGCGGCGATTTCGACAAGGCCGTGGACCATTTAGAGGAAGCGTGCCGGCTCGCCCGCGCGCTCGGCCTCGAGAAAGAAGTCCTCGATATTCTCGCCGAACTTGCGGCAGCGCGCCTGAAGAAGGGCGACCGCGATGGCGCGCTGGAAGCGGCGCGCGAAGTGGCGGCAAACCGGAGCCGGATAGACTCGGAGTTCCGGTTTCCCGAAACCGCGCTCTTCCACACCGCCCAAGTCCTCACGGCATGCGGCGAAGCGGGCGGGCTCGAATTGCTCGCGGCCGCGCACGATGAAGTCGAGCGCAGATCGGCCTCGTTTCGCGACCTGGATTCACGGCGGGGCTACACCTCCATACCATTTGTCGCTGAGATCAAAGCCGCGTATGCGGAATCCAAATCGGAGTCGATCGTCCACCGCTAGATAATACAATCGGCCTGCCGCGCAAATCCAAAACGGGCTTTGAGGCATCGAGCCGAATCGTCGCCCATGACGAAAGCGGACACATCCCAGTTGATGATCTGGACGGCCATGATCATCGTCTATGTTGTGTGGGGTTCGACCTATTTAGCGATCAGGATCGCGGTCGAATCGATGCCTCCGCTGCTGATGGCCGGTGTCCGGTTCCTCATCGCGGGCAGCATCTTATTCGTGTGGCGCAAAGTGGCGCTCGGACGGACGGCGCCCCGGCTCACCGCTCGCCATTGGCAATCGGCTGCACTCATCGGCGCAGGACTCATGCTCGGCGGCAACGGCGGCGTCGCGGTCGCCGAGCGGACCATCCCATCGGGCATCACAGCGCTCGTCGCCGCCACCGTGCCGTTGTGGATAGCGCTCCTCGATCGCGTTTGGTTCAAGCACGCGCTGCCGGTCCAACGGATCGCCGGACTTGTGATCGGATTCGGAGCCGTCGCGCTCCTCGTGGGAAGACCCGATGCTGGTGCGATGAATATTTTCGGCGCTGTGACCGCCGTGTTCGCCGCCGTCGCGTGGGCCGCGGGCTCGCTTTACGCGCGCAGCGCGGAATTGCCCGACGACCCATCGACGGCGATCGGCATGGAGATGCTCGCGGGCGGCATCTTGCTCATCATCGCGGCGTTGGCAGGCGGCGAATTTGGCGACCCGGTGCTGCTGCACCCGACCGCGGCCTCCTGGTGGGCGTTCTGGTATCTTGTGGTCTTCGGGGCCCTCGTGGGATTCAGCGCGTATCTGTGGCTGCTGCGCGTCGCGCCGATCGCGCGCGTGTCCACGTACGCGTACGTCAATCCGTTGGTCGCGGTCGCACTGGGCTGGTTGATCTTGCGCGAACCCATCGGGCCGCATACCATCGCGGCGGGCGCTGCCATTTTGATCGCGGTCGCGCTCATCATCTGGGAGCCGAACACAAAACGAGCCGGGGACTTTGATTTAACCGGCGGATAACTATGGCTTAATCGAACGGGTCTATGCTAGGTGCGTACCACTACGGTTCACTTCCGAAAGGATCCGTTAGTATGAAGGCTCATTTTGCCGCAATCGCCGCTGCGGCAGCGGCGGCTTGCTGTCTCTCGATGTCGCAGACCGCATCGGCGGCCGTGCGGCCGCTCGACCGCGTGTTCATCATCTTTATGGAAAATCAGGGATTCGACAACGTCGTCGGCCATCTCGACGCCAACAACAATCCGGACACCCCGTTCATCACGCACCTTGCGGAGCGATACGGCCTCGCGACGCTCGAATTCGGCGTCACCCATCCAAGCCTGCCGAACTACGTCTCTTTGATCTCAGGCGACTACTACGGAATCCAAGACGACAACCCGTCTTGCTATGCCAAACCCACGCCTCAGCCGCCGTGCGACAAGATCGACGCGACGAACATCGTCGACGAGCTCGAAGGAGCCGGCATATCGTGGACGGCGTTCGAGCAGACCATGCCGACGCCCGGTTATCTCGGCGTGCAGTTCCCGAAGACCGGCGCACCGCTGTACGCGCAAAAGCACAACCCGTTCGTCTATTTCAGGGATATCGCCAATAACCCGGCCCGGCTTGCGAAGATCGTGCCGCTCCCGAACATGGACGCACTCTTGCAAGCGCTCGCGGGCGGGAGAACGGCGCCGCGTTACGTCCTGATCGTGCCGGACCAATGCCACGACATGCACGGCCAAACGCCGTGTTCGGATCCCGACCGTCTCCTGGTCCAGGGCGATATCTACGTGAAGAATCTGATCCATACCATCAACAATTCGCCTGCATACACGAAGAACTCGGCGATATTTTTGACCTGGGACGAAAACGACTTCTCGTCGTTCCTCGGATGCTGCGACTCGCCGGCGATCGGCGGCGGCCACATCGCGACCATCGTCATCACGCAGCGCACGACCAAACCAATACAGACCGCGACGTTCTACAATCACTACTCGATCCTGTCGACGATTGAACAGTCGTTCGGCTTGGGGCTCCTCGGGCATACCAAAGACACCGCCAACGTCGTTCCCCTCACCGATCTGCTGCCATAGACATCAGACAGCCAAACCCGCTCCCGTATCGCCATCTGGACCCGTTGGTCCAGATGGCGGTGTAACAGCCGTCACACTAGCACGGTCGTACTCTGGCAAGGCCAAGACTTGGCTAAAAGAGGTCGACCATGCTCCGAACGGGTCGCGCGTTCACGCTCATCGAGTTGATGATCGTCATCGGGATCATCGCCGTCCTCGCGGCTATCCTCATCCCGAATTTCCTGCATGCGCGAGCCGAGTCCGTGTCCGCGGCGTGCGAAGCCAACGAGAAGCAGATAGCCACCGCTCTCGAAGAATACGCGGTCGACAACAGCGGACAATATCCGGGCGCAGGGACGATCGACGTCGCGATGTTCGGCGGGCCGGGCAATGCTTATCTGGGTGAGACGCCCACCGATCCCGCCGACCGGCTGGACTACGCTCTCGTGGAACCCGGCTTTGGCGCGTGCTTAAACTCCGAAGCGTACAAGATAAAAGACAACAACGACCACGATTCGACGACGCTCACCGGCCTCAACGGCTATGTGCCCGGCGTCTCGGGCGTGCGGTATTGTCAGAGCTCAGGTCTTCACGCATCCACCGACTAAGACGACGCGGCAGAACGCCTCCGCCAGATCGCGAACATGCCGACTGCGAGCAGTTCGAGCGCGCTCAAGCCGCTGCTGATCCACAGGTCAACCGCGCTGTTTTGAGCAGCCGACGACGGATTCGCGTCGGTGGGAACCGTGCGGGTTCCGTCGCCGACAAGGACCGCGCGGCCGCGAAAGGTCTGGATCAAGACGCGATCGCCTGCTTGGGCTGAATTCCACAAGGCGGCCGCCGCATCGCCATCGAGCGTTGCGAGATATTCGGCGCCGGCATCCGTGCGCAACCCGAGCACGTAACGCGTGAGCCCGGCGACGCCCTGCGATATTGTATCCTTCTCCGTCACCATCGCGCCGGCGACGGCGCAGGGCGCACCGTTGCGCAAGGGATCGGGGATCGGCCGCAGCGGCTGCGGCAACCCGTGCGCCGCCGTTCCCGAACAGCCCGCGCTCGAGACATACGCGGTCGCCGCTGCGGCGAGCGGCGGACGAGCCAGCGCGAAAACGAAAAACGTGACCGGCGCGATCAGCAGGGCCGCCGCCACTGCGACACCGAGAGCGACGAGCAGGACGGATCTAGACATCGCGCCGCTCGAACGACGTCACGGCCGTGACCAGCATGACGACGATCCAGGCCGCCGTCCATATGAGATACGCTTGCGTGGGCGGCGAGGTGACCGTGATCGGGTCGAATCTGAGCTGTGTGCTCGCAGCCGCCAACGCCACCGGTTCGAGGCTGTAGCTCGCGCCGCGCCACATGCCGCCGGACGGAATGATCAGACTGATGATCGTGCACGCGGTGCGGATCGCATCATTATTGTAGGCGGCAGCCAGTCCGTCGGCGACCTGACCGATCCACGAGATGCCGTAGAGAGCGACGGCGACGATTCCGACGGCGATCGGCGAAAAGCGCGTGCTTCCCGCAAGCGCGAGGGCGAGCAGGACGAGCGCGCCCGCGGAAAGATAGAGCATCGCTTGGACCGGATGCGGCGGCATGTAGCCGGTGTAGAAATTCACGACGGCGAATTCGAGCGATCCCGTCAAGAAGACGAAGCTGACGGTGACGACGGCAACGCCCAAAAACTTTCCGAGCACGACGTCGCGCCGCCGGATGGGCCGTGGCAGGATGGCGAGCGCGACGCCGCCTTCGATCTCGTTCGCGATCGCCGGCGCGGCCAGAAACGCAGCGCCGATCGCAAGCACCATGCCGAACATGTGCGCGAGCAGGATGACTTGCATCGAATTTGCCAAGGCCTCGTCGCCGCGCGTGATCGTCGCTGCATGCGCGAGCGCATAGAGATGCAGCTTGTGAAAGGCCCAGCCGGTCAGCGCGATGCAGCCGGCCGTCAGCACGGCCACGGCGGCGATCACGCGGCGCCGCACGAGTTCTGCAACGGCGAGACTAGCGATGATCAGGATCGGCATCGTCGGGCTCTTGCAATAATGCGAGAAAGCGGTCTTCGAGCGTTTGCGATTCGGGCACGACCGACCGTATGCGTGCGCCGGCGGCCACAAGCGCCGCAACGACATCCGGTATGCGTCCGGCCTCGACGCCGCCGATCACGATCTCTGTTCCGCCGGCGCGCTCGACGATGCCGAATCCCGACGCCGCGGCGGATTGCGCGTCGGATGCGGCCTCGACACCGATGCGCACGCGGCGCGAACCGCCGATGAGTTCGGCCAGCGTTCCAAGCGAGACGACGCGGCCGCGATCGACCACCGCGACGCGATCGCAGACCAGCTCGACTTCACTGAGCATGTGCGAATTGAGAAAGACGGTCGCGCCGCGCGCCTTGAGCGAACGGAGCACCTCGCGCACGTCGCGCCGGCCGACCGGATCAAGCGCGGAGGTCGGTTCGTCGAGAAAGACGACATCGGGCTCCGCGACGAGCGCCACCGCGAGGCCGAGGCGCTGCTGCATTCCTTTCGAATACGTGCCGACCCGGTCGTCGCGGCGAGCGGTGAGGCCGGCCAGCTCGAGCGACGCGTCGATGGCGCCGGAGCGACGGACGCGCGGCAACCCGGCGAGCGCGCAATGCAATGCCAGCACTTCACGCGCCGTCAGCCAGTCCTGATAGCGGAAAAGCTCCGGAAGATAACCGATGCGGCGGCGCATCTCGAGGTCGGACGGCGGCGCGCCCAACACGCGCGCCTCACCGGAGGTCGGCCGCGCGAGGCCGAGCAGCAGCTTGACCGCCGTCGTCTTGCCGGCGCCGTTCGGCCCCAGAAAGCCGAATATCTCGCCGCGCGGCACGGACATGCTCAAGCCAGCGAGTGCCGTCACCGGGCCGTATCGTTTCGTCAGGACGTCGGTTCGCACCGCGGCCGGCCGCCGCTGATCCGCAGCCGGACCGCGTAGATCCGTCGGCTCGCGAGCCTCGGGCGCAGTGCTCAGCGCAAGCTCTCCGCGATGTTGAGGATGTCGCGTTGGCGCAGTTTCCCCGCCACCGCGAAGATGGTCCCGCCGCGCTGCCACACGACAACGCCGCCGACTCCGGTGTTGTCACCGATGCCGAGCCCGGCCACGCCGTGGACGGTCACCGGTTGACCAAATGCGCGATCGATCGGGATGAGCACGGGCATGGTGGTTTCCGGATCCCCGATCGCCCGGATCTCTGCCGCGAGCGCCGGCGAGATGCCGGGCTGGCGTAAGAGATAGTCCTCGATCTGAGCGACCGTCGCGCCGGTGGATTTCACCGTCGGAAGCGGAGCCTGTACGATGATGAGCGGCGGCAGGTCGCCGCTATCGGCATTGCGCGCGCTCTGATGCCCGCGCGCGTCCTCGCCATGCGACGCAGATCGAACCGGCGGAAGGGTCGCACCGAACGCGATGATCACCGCGGGCCGCGTTGCAACTTCCAGCACCGCGCCGTCGAGCGAACGCGGCATAGCCAAGGCTATGCGCGACTGAGGCGGTGTGTTCGCCCACGCCTTTGCCGCGCTGAACGTGAATGCGGTATCGGAGCCGGAGGTGACGGCGTATCGCGCCGCGTGCGGCAGTTCTGCGGGAAGCCAGTGCGGCACTTCAACCGGAAAGCGGGCAAGCGCGGAAGCCTGCGAGGGGCCGGTCACTTCGCGCATATGCGGCGTGGTGCGCGCCACGACCGTGCCGAAGCTTCGCAAATCGGGCAACGTTCCAAGATCGGCGCGCGAGACCGGAACCGCGACAAACTGCTGCGGCTGGAAGATGGTGAGGAAACTTTGGGCGAGCGTACCGGCGGGAGTGAAGCCGAAGATGCCGGCGATCAGCGCGGCGGCAGCAGCCGACGCGAGCCATGGACCGTACGCGATCCGCCGCCGCACCTTACCTGTCCGCGCGCGCAACGCAGACCATGCCCTCGTCAAATCATCCGGCGCCGCCGCTTGTGACGAGTCGGAACCGGCCGCGCCCAAAACGCCGGCGGCAAACGCGGCGTCGGCACGGATCGCGTCCAGACGCGCGCCGCACGCGGGGCAAGATTCCAGGTGTGCGCGTTGCGCGTCGTCGAGTGCGTCGGGTTCGTCGCAAAAACGCCGGAGCGCGCCGTCGTCAGGATGGATCATAGTCGAACTCCTTTTTCAGTGCGGCTTCGGCGCGTCGGAGCATGGTGCCGACCTGGCCGGAATCGACGCCGAGCGCGTTCGCCACTTCGGCGTACGACAGGCCGGCGTATCGTAACGCCAGCACGGTCGCATACCTTGGATTGATGCGGCCGAGCGCGCGGCGGACGGCGATGCGCCGCTCAACGGATTCGATGGTTTCCAAAGGATTGTCGTGGCGGGCGATCGCACGAGCGTCCGCTGCGTCGTCGAACTCCCGCCGTTCACGCCGCCTGCGCCCGCGGAGAGCGTTCAGGGCGGTATGGGCGGCGGCCGTGTACAGCCACTTCGCAGCGAAGGGCGAATCCGGAGCGTGCAAGCGATGAAACGAAACGAAGACTTCTTGGGCGACGTCTTCGGCTGCGTGCGTGTCCGATAAGATCCGGCGCGCGATGCGTGCGACGTTGCTGTATTCCGCGCGGAAGAGCCGCTCGAACGCGTTGTCGCTCGATTCCGATGTCGATGTGGTCAGCGCGATACGTGCCGCAAATGCCAAAGACGCCTCCGCGATCTCGTGCCCGTCCGAAACGGATAGCACCGGACGCCGGCAGAATGTGGCAAGTGACTACTTTGCATGGCAAAGTTACTCCTGCTCGGGCGTGCGGGAGGTGGGTGACGGGGGTCGCCGGAAATTCGGGTTCCGGTCGATCCAAACCGAATACCCATCGGGCGACATAGCCAAGTGGTAAGGCAGGGCTCTGCAAAAGCCCGATCCCCAGTTCGACTCTGGGTGTCGCCTCCATCGAATATCGCCGGGGCCGCCACTTGACCCCGGTCTGCGATCCTCATAGTGCATCAAGCAACGGAGTTCATGGCGCGCGCGACGACACAAGACCGGCAGGCATCCGGCTCGCCGCTCGTCCAGCCGCTTCGCGAGCTGGCCGGCATAACGCCGGCGACGGCGGCTCTTTTCGAACGCATGGGAGTCGTGACCGTCGACGACCTCATCCGTCACTATCCCTACCGGTACGACGATTTGCGTGAGGTGACGGCCATCGCCGGCCTGCGCAGCCTCGGTCCGGATCAAGTCGGCGAGCAGAATGTCTGCGGCGTCATCCGGCAGTCCAAGCACGTGCGTCTTCGCGGGCGCGTCCGGTCGAAGACGAGCGCCGTGATCGACGACGGCACCGGACTTCTCGAAGCGACGTGGTTCGGACGCCCATATCTTGGCGCGCAGCTCAAAGCCGGCATGAAGATATTCGTCCGCGGTCGCGTCGAGGCGACGCTGACGGGAGCGCGCATGGCGGTCGTACAGCATCGCGTCGTTCACGCCGAAGAAGCATTCGCGGGCGAGCTCGTCCCCGTTTATCCACAGACCGCCGGTTTGCGCAACTCTGTCATCCGGCGGTTGGTGACAAGAGAGTTAGCGCGCGTTCTCGCCGACCCGCTCGCGGCGGACGAATTGGACCCGCTGCCTGCGCGCGTGAATGCCGCGCACAAGTTCAAGGACGCGCGCTTTGCTCTGCGCGCCATCCACGCACCGTCGTCTCCGGAAGAGGCCGCGGAAGCGCGCCGGAGGCTGGTCTTCGAAGAGTTCTTCCTGCTCGCAGCGCAAGCGGCGCTGCGGCGAGCGGCGCGCGCGAGCGAACGATCGCCGGATTTCGCCGCCGCGATGACGCCCAAAAAGCTGTCGCGGCTTGCGGCCGACCTCGACGCGTTTTTTCCATTCGCGTTGACGTCCGCGCAGCGGCGGTGCATCGCCGAACTGACGGAAGATATGTTGCGGCCGGCGCCTATGAATCGGTTGCTCCAAGGTGATGTCGGATCGGGCAAGACAGCGGTGGCCGCCGCCGCGATTTTGCTTGCGGCGCGCGCGGGTTTTCAATCGGCGTTCATGGCCCCGACGGAGATCCTCGCGCTGCAGCACTTCCACAAGCTCAGCGCGCCGCTGCGGGCGGCAGGCGTCGAGAGCGCGCTGCTCGTCGGCGGCTTGAAGAAACACACTCGAGACGATCTTCTCGCACGGTTGCGCGGGCGGGAGATCGACCTCGTCGTCGGCACGCATGCGCTCTTGACCGATGACGTGGAATTCGGCGCGCTCGGACTCACCGTCATCGACGAGCAGCACCGCTTCGGCGTGCTGCAGCGCGCGGAATTGCGCTCGAAGGCCCGTGGCTACACGCCGCACACGCTGATCATGACGGCGACTCCGATCCCGCGCACGCTCGCGCAGTCGCTCTACGCCGACCTTGACTTGAGCGTTGTCGACGAGCTGCCGCCAGGACGCACCGCGGTGAAGACCTACGTCCG
Organism: Candidatus Eremiobacteraceae bacterium; assembly: GCA_036511855.1. NCBI lineage: Bacteria > Bacillati > Vulcanimicrobiota > Vulcanimicrobiia > Candidatus Eremiobacterales > Candidatus Eremiobacteraceae > Candidatus Eremiobacteraceae bacterium. The sequence continues at coordinate 14,476 of DATCBN010000015.1, forward strand.
CGAAGCGGCGGACACGACGAAGATATTCGACTTTGTGAGAAAGCAAGTGGCGCTCGGCCGGCAGGCGTACATCGTCTGCCCGGCGATCGACGACTCGGAACGAGCGCTGCATTCGGCCGTCGAACAAGCCGAGTCGCTGCGCAACGGCGATCTCAAGGGCTTGCGGGTCGCGCTCTTGCACGGCAAGATGACCGGCAAGCAGAAAGACGAGATCATGCGCTTGCTCGGCGACGGATTCATCCAGGTGCTCATCTCGACGACGGTGGTGGAAGTCGGCGTCGATGTGCCGAACGCTTCGGTGATGGTGGTCCTCGACGCCGACTACTACGGGTTGGCCCAGCTCCATCAACTGCGCGGGCGGGTCGGCCGCGGCGCCGCCAAATCGTATTGCATACTTGTGGCGTCCGAACGCGGCGAATCCGACTCGGCCCGGCTTGGCATTCTCGCGGCGACGAACGACGGCTTCGCCATCGCCGAAGAAGACTATCGCCTGCGCGGGAGCGGGGATGTCGCCGGCACCAGGCAACACGGCGCGCAAGAGTTCCGGCTTGCCAACCTTATCAGGGATCTGCCGGTCTTCGAACAAGCGAAGAAGGAGGCGGACGCTCTCGTGGCAGCCGATGCCGGCCTGGAAAAGCCAGAAAACGCAGGGCTCAAACGCGTCATCGACAGTCGCGAACGAACCCGCGGCCTGCGCTTCACGTCGTAAAATGAACCCGGCGCCGGGCCGTCCAACTAAGGTCTCCATGCGTTTATCAGGCGGCGCCAAAGCGCGCCGGCCACTGCTCGCGCCGAAGGGCGTGCGGACGCGGCCGACGTCGGCGAAAGTTCGTGAAGCGCTCTTCGCGGTTTTGGGCAAGCGGATCGAAGAGGCGCGCGTGCTCGACCTCTTCGCCGGATCCGGCGCGCTCGGCCTTGAGGCGATGTCGCGCGGAGCGGGTTCCGTGGTCTTCGTCGACAACGACGCGGACGCGGTCATGGCAGTGCGGCGCAACGCCGTCCGCGTCATCGAAGAGAAAGATCGCTTCCGCATCATGCCGATGCTCGCCATACGCGCTCTGCGGGTGCTTCGCGGCACGTTCGACATCGTCTTAGTCGACCCGCCGTACGATCGCGGAGCGCGCGAAGAACTCGCCACGCTCATGCAACGCGGTCTGGTCGCGACCGACGGCGTCGTCGTCGTCGAACACCGCACGGGCGAGGACGCGCCGCTGCCTGAATCGCTTAAGGTGCTCAAGTCGGCGAAATACGGCGACACCACGCTGACCTTCGCCGCCGTGCGGCCGGCGCGCGAATCATTGCCGGAGGATCGCGCGGCGGAAAGCGTGCTCGCCACGAAATCGCGCCAACCCGCGCGCCGCGAGAAGAGCCGCCGTTGAAACCCGTACTAGGGCAAGCCGTACTAGGGCAAGCAACGCTTGCCCAACCGGACGCCCAGCCGGACGCCCAACCCGGTGGCCTCGTCGTCTACCCCGGCAGCTTCGACCCGATGACAAACGGCCATCTCGACGTCGCGCGCCGGGCGGCCCGGAATTTCTCGCGATTGGTGGTCGCCGTCGTCTCCAACCCGAACAAACGCCCGATGTTCGCGCTAGCCGAACGTGTGGAAATGCTGCGCGAGGCCTGCGCCGACCTCGCTAACGTCGAAGTCGACGCCTTCGACGGCTTGCTTGTGGAGTACGTCAGGCGCCGGGGCGCGAGCTTGATCGTAAAGGGTCTGCGGATCGTCGCGGATTTCGAGGGCGAATTCACCATGGCGCTCCTCAATCGCAAATTGGCAGGTCACGTCGACACGATGTTTCTGCCGGCCAGCGTCGAATATGCCTATGTGTCGTCGTCGAGTGTCCGCGAGATCTTCGCGCTGGGCGGCGATGTCTCGGAATTCGTGCCGCCATCGGTGCTGCGCGCCATGGCCCGTCTGCGGGGGAAGGTCTCATGAGCGTTTATCGCGTGATCGACAAGATGGAAGCCGGCGTCAAAGGCGGCGTTTGGCTGCCGTTCGGCTATCGCGTCATCGGGTGCGATCAGATGCTAGACCTTATCGAGAAACTGCGATCGAGTCTACCCGAAGAGGTCAGCACTGCCAAAGCCGTCACCAAAGAGAAAGACCGGCTGCTCTCACAGGCGAAAGAAGATGCGGATAAGATCCGCGCCGACGCCACGTTCGAGAAGACAAAGGCGCTCTCCGACGCGGAGCTCGTCCGCCAAGCTCAGTCAAGTGCGGACGCCATCGTCGCAGAAGCCGAGACGCGCGCGCGCGAGATCAGGCGTGGCGCCGATGAATACGCCGATCAGCTTCTCGCCGGGCTCGATGCCACGTTGAGCAATGCACGCGGCGCGGTCCAGAAGGGGCGTCAGACGTTGGCCGATGGCCTGACAAGCGCGGCCAACGGGCGCGTTCGCACAAGAGAGCGCCAAGAATAAGAGGGACGCTTGTCCGGCACCACAACGTTTCGGAACTACTTCCGGACGCTCGTTCTCATCGTGTTGACGCTTGCGGTCGCGTTTGTCGGCTGGTACCCCATTCCGTTCTTCATCTACGGTCCGGGCGACGCCGTGAATCTCAATACCGCGATCGTCGTGCCGAAGAAGACGCCACCGTCCGGCGCGCTCTTCCTCACCGACATCAAGCTTTGGCCCGGCCGTCCGGCGTTTTACGCGATAGCGAAGATGTTCCCGGGATATGAGATCGTGCCTCGCGAGCAGCTCGTTCCGAAGAACGTCACCGACAAACAGCTGAATGTGCAGCTCGTCGACGCGATGACCGAAAGTCAATTGAACGCGCAAGTCGTAGCCGAACGTGCGGCCGGGCTTCCGGTCAAAGTATCCATCGCGTACATCGTCAGGGGCACCAAACAGAATTCGCCCGGGGCACGATGCTTCAAATCGGGCGACGCGATCGTCGCGGTGGACGGCAAACGATTCGGCGCCGACGAGGATCTCGTGCGCATGGCGTCCTCCCACCCGCCCGGCACAAGATTCGCGCTCACGGTCGAGCGCGGCACGAAGAGCATCGCCGTCGCATGCTCTACGTACATGTACCAGAAAAAGGCGAGATTCGGCATCTTGATCCAAGCGCAGACGCGCGCGTTCCGCCTGCCCGTGCCGATCACATACAAATTGCCCGACATCAACGGCTCGTCGGCCGGGCTCATGTTCGCGCTGCAGATATACCGCACGCTCACCGGCGCAGACATCACGCGCGGCCGGAACATCGCCGGCACCGGCGTGCTGGCGGCCGATGGCAGCGTGTCTCCGATAGCCGGCACGCGCGAAAAGATCGAAGCGGCGATCCGCGCCCATGCCGCGGTGTTCCTCGTTCCCGCCGACAACTATAGCGAAGTCGCGGGCACGAAAGGAATCGAAGTCATTCCAGTGCACTCGTTCAGCGAAGCGTTGCGCGCCCTTACGGCAAAGCGATGAAGCTACCCGTCACCCGGCTCTTCGGTTCCGATCCCGAGCCGATCGATGTCAATTGCGTCGTCGCGCCTGCAGGCGGCCTCGAAGATCGCTATCCGGACGGCGTCACGTTGCGGGCCGAGATCCGCCACATCTCGCACGGCGTCTTCATCGAGGGAACGATAAGCGGACGAGAGAGCGAGACGTGCGCACGCTGCCTCGAACCCTTTTCCCGCAATGTCGACGTGGCGGTGGCAGAAGCGTATAGCGAAGACGTTCCCGAACGCGACGCACTCATCTCCGATGTCGCTCCCCTCGTGAACCGGGAGATAGACGTCGACGAACTCGTCAGTCAGCTCTTGGAAGTGGACGAGCCGATCGCCGCCGTCTGCGACCCCCGCTGCCGGGGCATCTGCCCCATCTGCGGCGGCAACCGAAACGTCCTGTCGTGCGCGTGCTCGGAAGCTACCATAGACCCACGGCTGGCAGGCCTGGCCCGTCTCCTAGAAGAACGCGGGACGGACTGATTTAATCATCTCAATTACTGTAATAGGGCAAGCACCGCTTGCCCAAAACCGGATGCGGGCAAGCGTAGCTTGCCCTAATACACGATAGGAAGCCAATAATGGCCAACCCAAAGCAACGACGAAGCAAGTCGAATACGCGTTCGCGGCGCGCCAACTGGAAGACCACCGCGCCGACCATGTCCACATGCCCGCAGTGCAAGCAACCGCGCCGGCCGCATTTCGCGTGCGCCAATTGCGGTTTCTACGACGGACGGCAAGCGATCGCGCAGAAGGACGCGGCTCCGGCCGCATCGAGTTCGAAGACGGCGCAGGGCTGATCACCGCGCGATGAACGGGTACGGTGTGACCATTGCCGGCATCGGACGATACGCTCCGGCCGGCATTCTGAGCAACGCCGATCTCGAAAAGCTGGTCGACACCAACGACGAATGGATCTTACAGCGAACGGGCATGAAGCGCCGCCATATCGCTGCGCCCGAGCAAGCCACATCCGATCTCGCCTACCCCGCGGCGCTCGCCGCATTGGACGCGGCCGGGCGTTCGCCGCGCGACATCGGGTGCGTCATCGTCGCGACCGCTACGCCGGACTACTTGTTTCCCGCCACCGCGTGCCTCGTGGCGACGCGACTCGGGATCCCCGGCACGCCGGCATTCGACATATCGATCGCCTGCTCCGGATTCATCTACGGCCTGACCACCGCCGCATCGCTCATCCGCTCCGGCGTGTTCAAATCGATTTTGCTGATCGGCGCCGAAACGTTGTCGAAGATCGTCGATTATACGGATCGTTCGACGTGCGTCTTATTCGGCGACGGCGCCGGCGCAGCGCTGCTCGAGCGCGCTGACGAAGACTGTTTCCTCGGCGCCGATCTCGGCGCGGACGGAGCGGATCCCACGGTGCTGTATCTGCCGGGCGGCGGGAGCCGGCTGCCGTTCAACACCAATGGCAAAGCGGACCGGAGCGCGGGCTTCGTGCAGATGCAAGGTCAAGCGGTGTTCAAGTTCGCGGTCAACATGATGGCGCAAGCGTCGCGCAACGCCCTAAATCGCGCGGGCCTCACGCCGCACGACGTCGACTTCCTGGTGCCGCACCAGGCGAACTCCCGGATCATCGACGCCACTGTGAAAATGCTCAAACTGCCGCCCGAGAAGTGCATCACGAACATCCAAGAATACGGCAACACATCATCGGCGTCGATACCTCTCGCGCTGTGCGACGCGGTTCTCAACGGCCAGATAAAGGACGGAAATGTCGTGGTCTTCGCAGCGTTCGGCGGCGGGCTTTCGTGGGGCGCCGTGGCCTGGCGCTGGCGCGGCGCGCGCGTGGGCGCACTTCCGCCAGAGTTCGTCGCGGCCGACCGGCCCGCGCACTTCGCGATAGCGTAAGCGTCGATCGTGCCCACGCTCGGCGTCGTCTTTCCAGGTCAGGGGTCGCAAGCGGCGCAGATGGGCGCGGACGTCGCGCGGCAATTTCCGGCATCGCGCGACTGTTTTGAGCGCGCATCGGCGGCCGTCGGCTACGACATGCTCGCCTTGGTCTCAAACGGCAGCGACGACCAGCTTCGCGAAACGCGCGTCAGCCAGCCGGCGATATTCACCGCGAATCTCGCCATCTACCGAGCCGTCGAATCGCTCGGCTTCACACCGGTGGTGTCCGCTGGGCATTCTTTCGGCGAGTATTGCTCGCTCACCATCGCCGGGTCTTTGACGTTCGACGACGCGGTGCGGCTCGTGAACGAACGTGGCTTGGCGATGGGCGCCGCAGCGGATCTCGCGGCCGGGTCGATGGCGGCGATCATCGGCTTCGATAGAGAAAAGGTGGAAGCCGTGTGCGCGCAAGCCAGAGCGGCGAGCGGTGCGCGGGTCGACGTCGCAAATCTCAACGCGCCGCTGCAGATCGTCGTTTCCGGCGACGTCGCCGGCGTCAACGCCGTATGCGAGTTGGCAAAGACGGCCGGCGCGAAGCGAGTCGTCATCCTCAATGTCTCGGGCGCGTGGCACAGCGCGCTCATGGAGCCGGCCGTCGAACGATTTGCGATCCACGTCGAAGCCGCCCACGTTTCAGTGCCGGCCTTCGACGTGATCAGCAACGTCGACGTCGCGCCATACCGCTCGATCGATGACATCAAGCGCTGCCTCGTCGCAAGTCTCTGTTCGCGCGTGCGATGGCACGAGACGGCGATCGCGTTGGCCGCGAAAAAGCCCGACTTCATCATCGAGTGCGGCGCGGCGCCCGTGCTCACGCCGATGTTGAAACGGCTGCCCGGCGCCATCGCGGATCGGATCCTTCACGTGGGCGATGCGGCTGGGGTCGCTGCTTTCTCCGCGGCGGCAGAAAAGCTGCCCGCCTGATATGCACGAGACGGGCGTCTTGAATGGCAAGATCGCGGTCGTGACGGGGGCCGGCACCGGAATCGGCAGGGCGATCGCGCGAACGTTTGCGAACGAAGGCGCCACGCTGCTGCTCAACGGCCGCAGGCGTGAGCCGCTCGAAGCCGTCCGCAAGGAAATTGAGGAAGCCGGAGGCACGGCCCACATCCATCAAGGCGACGTCTCTTCGCAGGCGGACGCGCAGGCGCTGGTGGACGCCGCGAAGACGACCCTCGGCCGTCTCGACGTGCTCGTCAACAACGCCGGCAAATCCTACGACGCGTTGATCTTGCGCATGAAATGGGATGCGTTGGACGAGGCGCTCGCGGTCAATCTGAAGAGCGTTTTTTACCTGTGTTCAGCGGCGGGAAAGGTCATGCTGGCGCAGAAAAGCGGCGCCATCGTCAACGTATCGTCGGTGGTCGCATTGGGCGGCAATGCGGGTCAAAGCGCGTATGTCGCGGCGAAGGCCGGGGTGCTGGGCCTGACGAAATCGCTGGCGCAGGAATTCGGCTCCCGCGGCATCCGCGTCAACGCGATCGCGCCAGGCTTTATCGAAACCGACATGACGTCGGTTTTGCCCGAAGCGGTCCAAACGACGTACAGGTCTCGCATACCGCTCGGGCGGTTTGGCGCGGCTGAGGAAGTCGCACGTACGGCACTGTTTCTGGCAAGCGATAGTGCGTCGTACATCACGGGACAAACGCTCGCGGTGGACGGCGGGCTGACCATGCGGTAAGAAAAAGGCCCACTAACACACTCACCATCACCTGGAGGCTGAAAACGCCCGATGTCCGTATTCGACAAAGTAAAAAAATGCATCGTCGAGCAGCTCGGCGTGGACGAAGAAGAAGTCGTCATGGATGCGTCGATCACCGACGATCTCGGCGCCGATTCGCTCGACCAGGTCGAACTCGTCATGGCGCTCGAGACCGAATTCAATCTCGATATCCCAGACGAGGCCGCCGAAAAGATCAAGACCGTCGGTGATGCCGTGCGCTTCATCGAAGAGGCCGGCGAAAAAGCTTGATCTCCGCGCGCGGCCCCGCCACCTTTCCGCACCCGCGCTGATCCCGATATGCTGCAAGGGCTCTCCGATCGCCTCGGGGCGATCTTTCAACGGCTGCGTTCACGCGGAAAGCTGACCGAAAGCGACGTCTCGGAAGTGCTCCGGGAGGTCCGCATCGCGTTGCTCGAAGCCGACGTCAACCTCAAAGTCGTCAAGGATTTCATCGCTTCGATCCGCGAGCGGGCGATCGGCGCCGAAGTTCTGGAATCGCTGACGCCGGCGCAAGCCGTCGTCAAGATCGTGCACGACGGCCTGGTCGAGATGATGGGCGGGCAGATGGCGCCGATGCGGATGCAGCCGACCGGCTCCACCGTCGTCATGCTCGTCGGATTGCAAGGGAGCGGCAAAACGACGCAGGCGGCTAAGCTGGCCTTGTATTTCAAAGATCAGGGCCGGCGTCCGCTGCTCGTCGCGTGCGATGTCTACAGGCCGGCAGCGATCACGCAACTGCAGGTGCTTGGCGCTCAGATCGACGTTCCCGTCTTCACCGCCGCCGAACCGCACCCGGTCGCGATCGCAAAACGCGCCCTTGAGGAAGCGCGCCGCGTGGGCAACGGCGTCGTCCTACTGGATACCGCCGGCCGGTTGCAGATCGACGACGCGCTCATGCGCGAGTTGGAGGAGATCCGCGACACCGTACATCCGAGCGAAACGCTCCTCGTCGTCGACTCGATGACCGGTCAAGAAGCGGTCAACGTCGCGGTCGAATTCGACCGCCGTCTCGCGATCACGGGCACCGTGCTCACCAAAATGGACGGCGACAGCCGGGGCGGCGCGGCTCTGTCGATACGCGCCGTGACCGGCAAACCGGTGAAATTCATCGGGACGGGTGAGAAGGTGACGGCGCTCGAGCCATTCCACCCAGACCGGCTCGTGTCGCGCATCCTCGGCATGGGCGACGTGCTCACGCTTATCGAGAAAAGCCAAGCCGTCTACGACGAAACCAAAGCGAAGGAGCTCGCTCAGAAGTTCCGCCGCCAAACCTTCACGCTGCAAGATTTCCTCGACCAGCTCCGCACGGTGAAGAAGATGGGTTCGCTTGGAGATATCGCCAAGATGATCCCCGGACTCGGTAAGCTTGTATCCGCAAATCCCATCGCGGACACGCAGGTCTCGCGTACGGAAGCGATCATTTGCTCGATGACGACGCTGGAGCGCGCCGATCCCAAGATCCTCAACGCGAGCCGGCGCCGGCGCATCGCAAAGGGATGCGGCCTCTCGGTGCAAGATGTCAATCAGTTGATCAAACAGTTCGACGCATCCAAACAGATGATGAAACAGTTCGGCCGAATGCGCCGCCCGCCCGGAATGGCCAATTAGGCGCTTCTCACCAGTCGTGGTACGCGCAGCCTCGCTGCACGCCACAGAAACGAAAGGAATCTCACCTTGTCAGTCCGCATCCGCCTCCGCCGCACGGGCCAGAAAAAACAGCCGTCGTACCGCCTCGTCGTAGCAGACGAACGTTCGCCGCGCGACGGGCGATTTCTGGAGATCGTCGGTCACTACAATCCGCGCAGAGATCCTATCGAGCTCGTTCTCGATGAAGAGAAGATAAAGAAGTGGCTCGGTACGGGAGCTCAGCCTTCCGACACGGTGGCACGGCTTCTCGCCGACAAGGGATTGTACGAGAAGAGCAAAGTGCGCGTGCGTAAGGCGCGCGCGAAACGCGACAAGAAGGCTTAGTACTCCGCACTACCTGAAAGGCGCAGTGTCATGCCCGACCGCCCGAAAGACCTCATTGACTACGACGATGACGAGCCTGCACCCGTCGGGCCGCCTCCCGGTTTGGATGTCGACGATGACGACGATTTCGCGCCGCCGGCGATCGGCGTCGATGACGATGAGGCTGAACCGGCCGGCGACGACGACGCGGGAAATATCCGCGACGGCATCGGACGGGCCGCCGCCGTATTGAAATTCATCGTCGAGCGTATCGTCGACGAACCGGATCAGATCGCGATCGCGGCCACGGAAGACGATCGCGGCCCCGTGCTGCTGCTGCGAGTCGCCGAAGACGACCGCGGGAAGATCATCGGCCGCCAAGGCCGCATCGTGCATGCGATCCGCACGATCGTCAAGGCAGCGTCGGTGGGCTCGGGCGAGAAAGTCAACGTCGAGATCCTCGACTAAACCGTGCCGCCAGACGATTCGCTCGTATCGCTCGGACGGATCGCCGGCGCTTTCGGCCTTCGCGGCGAAGTGAAAGTGCAGACGAATGACCCAGCCGACTTCGCCGCCGGACTGCGTCTCGTGGCGCGCGCGCCCGGCGGCACCGAGCGCGAGATGCTGATCGAGGCGGCGCGCATACACAAAGGCGACGCGCTCTTACGCTTCCCCGGCGTTTCCGATGCTACCGCAGCGGACGCTCTCCGCGGCGTCGTGGTCCTCGCGCGCCGGGAATATCTCAGGCCGCTGCCGCCGGACACCTATCGCGACGCAGATCTCATCGGATTGACCGTGGTGGACGCGCGCCTCGGCGAACTCGGACTTGTGGAATCGGTGCGCCACTATCCCGGAGCGGACATGCTTGTCGTAGGCTCGGCGCTCATCCCGATGCTCAATGCTTTCGACGTTCGGATCGACCTCGCCGCAAAACGAATCGCCGTAACGCTACCTGCGGGCTTCGAAGAACTGTAATAGGTCCCGTTCCGTAGGGGAATCTCGTACGAGGGCAAGCATCGCTTGCCCCGTTTTTGTTTCAACGCACGTACTAGGGCAAGCATCGCTTGCCCCGTCGTTCTGTAGGAGGGTGAGCAACGCTCACCCATTTTTTGGGCAAGCGATGCTTGCCCTAGTTCGATTGCCCTCCTACAATAACGGCCCCTACAACCAGGCCGCGATCGCCGCGTTGACGGCGACCGGTTGTTCCAGATGCGGCAGATGTCCGGCGCCATCGATCACGACGAGTTCACTCCCGGCTATCGACTCGCGCAAGAACGTTGAATATTTCGGCGGGGTCATCTGGTCGTTCGCGCCGACGATGATCAGCGTCGGGAGTGAAATGCCGCGCACGCGATCCATCACATCGAACGAGTTGCACGCCGCATAGTCGGTGCGCGTTGTGCTTTGTCCGGCGACACGATGCATATCGGCAAGCCGCCGGCGCAGATCGGCCGGACAGCCGGCGTCCACCGACAGATCGACGAGTTTGTCGATGCATCCCGGCCAATCTTCGTCGATCATCTCAAAGATCTGTCCGCCCACGCGCAAACGCGCGCCGCCCCCGATGAGGATGACGCCCGCGACACGGGCCGGATGCGACAAAGCCGTTTCGAGCGCCACCGCAGCCCCTAGTGAGTTTCCGCAGATCACCACCGGTTCGCCGGCCCGCGCCGCGACCTCGCCGGCCAGCCAAACCGCCAGCTCACCGACCGTGTCGAGGGGCGCTCCCGTCGGATGGCCCGGCAGCGCAAGCGCTTCGGAACCGGCAAAGGCAAGCACTTGATTGGCAAACGACTCTGCCGTATGTCCGGAGCCGTGGAGGTACAATATTCGAGCCATGGCCGCGCCGCTTCGGGCGCACCGCGAGCGGCTCCCGCGCTCTTCGGCGCGGGAATCGTACGGATGTTCGAGAAGCTCGAAAGCCATGGCTATTCATGCGTGGCTGCCGTCGCCGTTTGAGGAGTCGCTCTCAAAGGCGACGTTGGCGGTCGACGCCGCCGGCGCTGCCCTCGCCCGGCGACTCGCAGAACTCGAATCGACTGATCTTTGGAGCTGCCCGTTTGCGGTCGTCGACATCGAGACCACGGGAAGCGTAGCCGGATCGGACGCGATGACCGAGATCGCAGTCGTGCGCGTGGATCAGGGAAAAATCGTCAAGCGCTGGCGATCGTTCGTGAACCCGCAGCAACCGATACCGGCATTCATCACGCAGCTCACGGGCATCACAGATGAGATGGTGGCCGGCGCACCGCACGTCCGCGACGTACTGCCGGCTGTCTTGGGCCACTTCGGCGACGCGATCGTCGTCGGGCACAACGTGCGATTCGATGCCGGGTTCATCGATTTCGAGTTGCGACGCCATGGTTTTTTCGGATTGACGGGTCCCACACTCGACACGCTCGCCCTCGCGCGCCGGACGATCGCCGAAGTGGCGAACTACAAGCTGGGCACGCTGACGAGGGAGCTCGGCCTCGATGTCGAGCGTCATCATCGCGCACTTGCCGATGCCACTGCCACGGCCGAACTGCTCGTGCACTGCATCAAGCGCCTTGAAGATGCGGGCGTCTTCACGTTCGGCGCGCTGCAGCAGTATCTGCGCACCCGCCCCATCAAACGCAAGCGGCTTCCTCGCGCGCGCGCGTTCGGCGAGGTCAATCAGATTCCGGTCTGGACGTCGGTCCTCACCACCGAATTGGCCTCCGTCCCTTCAAGGCCCGGCGTGTACTTGCTCAAGGATGCCGGCGGGAGCGTTGTCTACGTCGGAAAATCGAATTGCTTGCGGGCGCGCATCCGCTCGTACGCGACGAGCGCAAAACCGGGAGGCGCGAAGGTCCGCGAGCTGCGCGGCGTCGTCGCGTCGTTCGACTTCATGGTGACCGGGAGCGAGTTCGAAGCGCTGCTGCTCGAAGCGGAACTCGTGCGCGCGTACGATCCACCGTACAACGACAGGCTGCGCAACTTCCGCGAATTCGCGTTCATCAAAGTCGCGCCGGGACCGCGCGGGCACCTGTGCACAACGACGAAGATGTCTGCGGACGGCGCGCGCTATTACGGGCCGTACACAAGCATGCCTGCAGCGCGCGCGGCGGTCGAGGCCTTGCAGGACGCGCTTGGCCTGCGCGCGTGTGATGCCGATAGCGCAGTGCCGCGCACGCTTCCGGACGGCCAGTATGAAGCGTTGGTGGATGAGGCGATCGCGTTTATCGAGGGTGCCGCGGATGATGTGCTCTTGGCCATCGCCCGGCGTCGCGATGAGGCGGCCGCTCGGGGTAAGTCTGAGATCGCGCAGCGTGAGGAAACGCGGCTCGACCGCCTGCGCCGGCTGCGCGAACGGCATGCAAGATTGGAGTTCGCGACCGGACTATCGATGCTCGTGCTGGCTCCGTCGAGCGATCCGGCGGAGGAGGCATGCTTTCTCTTCAACGGGGGGCGGCTTGCGGCACAAGTTCGATTGCCACGACGGTTGCCGAACCGGGACGAAGCCCGGCGGCTGCTCGGAGAGCTTCTTTTGGAAAAATACCGGCCCGATGAAATGGACAGGTCATTCGCGCGCCAGGAAGAGATCGATCAGCTCTTCATCGTGTCCACGTGGTTCCGGCGCGGTCGCGAAGGCTTAAGTTTCGTGCCGTTGCCGCTCAGCCGGCCGAGCACAGAGGATGCCGTGAAGTGGGCCGCTCAAGTCTTGGACGGCGATAAAATCTCGGGATAAAACGGAGCACGCCGCTCGTCGTCCCTTTCAATTTCGTTTCACATATGACGCGGCACGTACCACAAGACGAACGTCACCATACCGGCAAACGAGACCGCCAATAGATAGAAGAAAGCGGCACCGCCCCGGTCTTTTCTGAGAATCGTTTCGTCCCGCTGGTTCACTAGTACCGCCGGATCTGATCGGCTCATTGGATTCCTCGTGAGACGGGATCGCTCGATCCCAAGCCCTTCTCACTAATTGAACCGCTGATCGCGCGCGCGGACAATGACGGGCATCACGTAGGAATGAAAAGTTCACCGCTATCTCGTAGAGTGCAGTACAGGGCTTTGACTAAAGACTGGAACTAAAGAACGGGGCAGGAGCGTTTTCACCATATGATCTCAATGAAATTGATCGGCCCGCTCGCGGCCTTGATCGCCCTTTCGCCGCTCGCGGCCGCGCCTGCGCTCGCCATCCCCCACGCCACCACGCCTCTCACGGAGCAGACCAAGAACAGCCTGCTTCAGTCGGGTACGCTGATCCGCATCAGCCTCGACCAGACGCTTTCGTCGGCGCATAATAAGGTCGGAGACAAATTCGGATTCACCGTCGTGGACGATGTCAAGGTGGGCGATCGGGTCGTCATTCCCGCCGGAACCAAAGGCACGGGTGCGGTGGCCGCGGTGCGACCCGCTCACGGCGGCGGCGGGGACGGTATGCTGCGTGTCACGCTCGATCCAGTGCCGGTGCCTTCCGGAGTTCCGGTCTCGATCGGCATCACTCAGGACAGCGTGATAGCAGACAGCAACCAGAAGAACGGCGCCGGTGGCGTGATCACAGACGTAGCGGACATCACAGTGCCCGGCTTCGTCCTCTTCGATATGCTCCGCAAGGGTTCTGACGTCACGCTTCGCGCCGGCGCTCCGTTCCACATCGCCGTCACCGAGGACGCGTTCTTCGACCCGCCGGCTCAGTAAACCACGAGATTCGCGCCGCTACGACGCCGCAACAACGCGGTTCGTCAGCGTGCCGAGCCCTTCGATCTCCACAGCCACGGTGTCGCCGATCTGCATCGGTCCGACGCCGCTTGGCGTTCCCGTCGCGATGACATCGCCGGGTTCGAGCGTGAAGGCCGCGCTGATATACTCGATCAGCACGGGAATGTCGAAGATCATCGAGGCGGTCGACGCATCTTGCCTGACGGCCCCATTGAGCCGCGTCGTGAGCCGGACATCGCGCCAGTCAAGCTCCGAGACGATCCATGGACCGATCGGCGCGAACGTGTCGAAACCTTTTGCGCGCGCCCACTGACCGTCGGATTTCTGAAGGTCGCGTGCGGTGACATCGTTGATGATGGTGTAGCCAAGGACGTAGTCGAGTGCGGACTCGCGCGACGTCCCGCGGCAACGACGGCCGATGACGACGCCGAGCTCGCCTTCAAAATCAACGCGCGCGCTTTGCCGCGGATAGACGATCGCGTCGCCTGGGTTGATCACCGCCGACGGTGGTTTGAAGAACAGCAACGGCTCTTTTGGCGGCTCGTTCCCCATCTCGCTCGCATGATCGGCGTAGTTCCGTCCGACGCAGACGATCTTCGAGGGCCGGCAAGGAGCGAGCAGCGTCACTTCGCCCAGGGGCTTGCGGAATCCGGAGGCCACCGCTTCGTCACCGTCGACGACGCCGTCGAAGTCCGCGCCGCCTACGCGAAAGCGAGCGATTTTCACGCGGGCCGGCGCAGAGCACGCTGCGCCGCGAATATCCAGAGCGCCGCGGCGAGAAGATCGCGCACGATCGTCAGCCACATGACGGGGGCTGTGGCGATGTTCGACAGGAACATCACTCCCGCGGCAGCGGCCGATGCGACGACGGCGGGCTGCGCTGCCATGTTCGCCGCGGGCGGCGGTGCGCGGCGCATCGCGCGGTACGTGAAGCGAGCGGCATAGAAGCCGAGCGGCATCGTGATGACGATGCGCAAGACTAGGACGATCGCAGAAAAGGTAAGGCGCGCTGCATCGGGCAGCAGCGCGGCTGCGGCAGACACGCAATAGACGAACGCGGCATATGCCCCGAATTGCGCGAGGATGGACGCTGCGAAGATGAACGCGAGGCGCCGGACGATGTTACGGCGCACGACGTCCGAGAGCGGCGGTGGGTGCATCGAACGCCGCTTTACATCCGATAGGCAACGCGACCTTTATCGAATCGCGTGCAGCGTCCGGCGTGCCGGCAATAGAGGTCGGTTCCGCGAGCCGCGGGTAATAATGTGCTCCATGGCAAGCAAACACGACTATGATTTTTGCGTGATCGGTGCGGGGAGCGCCGGCTTTGCAGGTGCGTCGATCGCGCGCTCGCTCGGCAAGAGCGTCGTCATCGCCGAATCCACGGCGCCGTTGGCGGGATTGTGCATCTTGCGCGGCTGCATGCCTTCCAAGACGCTGCTGAGGAGCGCCGAAATAGCGCACTTGGCGGCGGCGGCTTCACGATTCGGCATCGAAGCCGGAACGGTGCGCGCCAACGTTCCCGCCATCGTAGCGCGCAAGCGGCGCATCATCAAGGAGTTCGCCGACTATCGCATCGAGGCCATCGACAACTTTCCCATGCTGCGCGGCGCCGTCGCGTTCACCGGACCGCAACAACTGGCCGTCGACGGACACGAAGTCCGGGCCAAGAAATATCTCATCGCGACGGGCTCCGAGATAAGCGTGCCCAAGATTCCCGGCCTGTTGGATGCGTGCTACGTCACGAGCGACGAGGTGTTGGAACTCGAGGCGCTGCCGCCGTCGGTCATCGTTTTAGGCGGCGGCGCCGTCGCGTGCGAATTGGCGCAATACTTGCGGCGCCTCGGCGTCGAGGTCACGATGCTTCAGCGCAGCCATACGCTTCTCTCGGGCGAGGACCCCGATGTCGGCCGCGCGCTCGCCAGTGCGCTCACCGACGAGGGCATGCAGATCCACACGGGCACGAAGATCTTGAAAGTGGAGAAATCGGGCGCGCGCAAGCGCGTGCATTTCGAGAGCACCGGCGTGCAGATGATGGTTGAAGCCGACGAGATCTTCGTGGCACTCGGACGGAAAGCGAGTGTCGAGGGGCTGCGCCTCGATGCGGCGGGGATCGAGTACGACGCTGCGGGCATCCATGTCGACGGCCATCTTCGCACGACGAACCCGGATGTCTATGCGGCGGGCGACGTGATCAAGAACAGCACCCAGCTCGTGCACGTGGCGGTGAATGAAGGCCAGATCGCCGCGCGCAACGCGCTGTCCGGCGCCGGCCTCACGATCGACTACGATCTGCACGGGGCGCGCGCCGTGTTCACGGACCCGCAAGTGGCGATCGCCGGCTTGACCGAGCGCGAGTGCAAAAAGCGCTCGTTGGACTATGCGATGTCGATGTTTCCGTTCGACGATCTCGGCAAAGCCATCGCGATCGGTGCGACCAAGGGCTTCATCAAGGTGCTCGCGGCAAACGACGGCACGATGCTCGGCGTCGCGATTGTCGGCGCGGAGGCGTCCGACCTCATCCACGAATGCATCGCGTTGCTCTACTTCAAGGCGAACGTCCGCGACGTGATGGCGATGCCCCATCTGCATCCGACGCTCGCCGAGATCCTGACATATCCGGCCGAAGATCTCTGCGAACGTCTCGAGCATGAAGAACATGCCCTCGTCACGCCGTAAGGCGCCGGGCGCATCGCGCGCGAGAGCTCTGCCGTCGCGTTCGAGCCACGCGCTCTACGAGAATCCGCGGTTGTACGACCTCGCTTTCGGCTTCCGCCATATCGCGGCGGAATGTCGAGGACTGCTCGGCATCGCCGCGCTGCATGGAGTGACGCGGCCCACGGCGATCGCCGACATCGCCTGCGGGCCGGCCCATCATCTGCGCGAGTACGCCCGGCTCGGACTCAAAGGGTACGGGGTGGACCTCAACCGCGAAATGCTCGCCTACGCCCGCCACCTGTCGGCGACCGAACATCTCGCCATCCGTCTCAAGCGCGCGGACATGCGAGCGTTTGTCCTATCGACGAAGGTGGACATCGCGCAATGCTTGTTCGATTCGTTCAGTCACTGCACCACCGATGACGATGCCGTCGCCACTTTGCGCTGCACCGCCCGCGCGTTGCGCAAGGGCGGCATTCTGCTGCTCGAGTTGACGCATCCCGCCGACTACTTCACGTCGGCCAGCAAACGCACCGTGGGCCGGTGGAGCCAGGCCTATCCCGACGTCACCGTGCGGACGCGATTTCTCACGACCGGCATCGATCCGATCGCGGAGACCTACGTCAAGAGCATGACGATCGACGCCACATATAAAGACGGACGACCGGCTAAGCACATCGTCGACCGCCAACTGCATCGCATGTGGCTGCGCAGCGGCATCAGCCATGTGGCAGCGGCGAGCGGCGTTTTTGATGTGGTGGCGTGGTACGGAGACCTTTCGCCGCGCGTGCCGCTGAGCGCCCGCATGTCGTCGTGGCGGATGGTGACGGTGCTCCGGCGCCGAAACTAAAACGGGCGCCTGCTTGGACAGCACGAAGCCACACGGGGAGGCACGCCATCCGCTCATCCAAATTTCGTCACGCCGTCTGGGCGTTGCTATACATTCTTACCGCAGCGCTCGTCACTGGATCGAGCAATGCAAACGCTGCCGCAACGAGTTCTCCACTGCCGCTTGCAGCTGAGCTCACCGTTCCGTCCGGCTTCAAGGCGGAGATCTTCGAGCAGGGGCTCAGCGGCCCGCGCTTCATGACGGTCGCGCCGGATGGAGCCCTGCTCGTCGCACTGACCGGACGCGGTGACGTCGTGGCGCTGCACGGGCCGGCTTCCGCCCCGACCGTCGTCGCTTCGGGACTCGATTTGCCGCACGGTTTAGCCTTCGACGGTTCGACGCTCTACATCGCCGTGTGGGATGGCGTGGAGAAGTTGGTCTATCCGGGCGGGCCGGTGACGCGCGTGACCGGCGGTCTACCCGAGAACGGCGATCACAACCGCCGCTCGCTGGCCGTCGCCGCGGATCATTCGCTGTTCGTCGGTGTCGGCTCATCGTGCAATGTCTGCGACGACGCGCTCCCGCTCGCCAGCATCGTGCACGTCGCAGGCGGCACGGCGCGACCTTACGCGCTTGGACTGCGCAATGCGAGCGGACTGGCGTTCGACAGCGGTGAACGGCTGTGGGCCGTGGTCAATCAACGCGACGGCATCGGACCCACTCAAGCGGTGACCGACGACCTGCCCCCCGATGAGCTTGACCTCGTCACTGCCGGCGCCGACTTCGGCTGGCCACGTTGCTACCCGGATCCGAAATTGCCCAAGCGCGATGCCAATCCCGAGTATCCGGACGCGGACTGTTCCGGCACCAAGCCCGCTTCGTTGGACTTCCAAGCGCACTCGGCTCCGCTCGGCATCGTCTTTTACAACAAGACGCAGTTTCCGGAGTCGTATCGCGGCGGCGCGTTCGTGGCTTTCCATGGATCGTGGAATCGCAGCGCGCCCACGGGCGACAAGGTCGTCTTCGTGAAGTTCGCGCACGACCGGCCAACGGGCTACACGGACTTCGTCACGGGATGGCTGGCAAACGGCGAGTACAACGGCAGACCTGCGGGTTTGGCGGTCGACGGACACGGCGCGCTCTTCATCAGCGACGATCAACGCGGCACCATTTATCGCATCAGCTACGAGCATTGACGCAGTGAAAGTCGTCTCGATCTCCCACATCTGGCGCGAAGAGCTGCGCGCGTCGCTCGGTCCGGACGTCGACTACATCACGGCCGATCCGGATGACGAAGCCGCCGTGGCAGATGCCATAAGCGACGCCGAGATCCTCGTCACGACCAAATTCGACGCCGCCATGTCCGCCCACACGCGAAGTTTGAAGCTGCTGGTGTGCCCCTCGGCGGGCACCGAGGGCATCGATCGCGCGCACTTGCCGCGCGGCGTCGACGTCATCAACGGCCAAGGACATGAGATTCCCATCGCGGAGTACGTCATCGGCACGCTCGTCGCGCTTCGCCAAAAGCTCCTTCAGGCCGATAAAGCATTGCGCGACGGCCGCTGGGAATTTGGGTTTCTCGGACCCGGCGGATTCGTCGGTGAGCTATGGGGCTCGAGGCTCGGTCTCGTGGGCTTCGGCCGGATCGGAAAAGAAATAGTGCCCCGTGCGGCTGCTTTCGGCATGACGACTGCCGCGCTCACCATGCATCCGGAAAAAGCCGCTAACTCAATAACGGGTCTCGCCCGCATCGGCGACTTGAAGAATGCGGATGAAGTGGACGAGCTGTGCAGCCGGTCCGACGCCATCGTGCTGTGCTGCGAGCTCTCGGACCGGACCCGGGGTCTCATTGACGCGCGCCGGCTGAGCCTGATGCCGCCGAACGCATTGATCGTGAACATCTCGCGCGGACCGGTCGCCGACGAAGAAGCGCTGTACGAAGCGCTGCGCGACGGCGCGATCGCAGGCGCAGCGCTCGATGTCTGGTACGACTATCCGCAAACGAAGGGCGAACGGACCTTTCCGTCACGCTTCCCGTTCAGCGAGCTCGACAACGTGATCATGACGCCGCACAGCAGCGGCTGGACCGAAGGCCATTGGCGGCGCAAGCGCGCGCGCATGGCCGAGGTCATCAATACGTTTGCGCGAAAAGGGCGGCTCCCGCAGTAGCGTCAAGGCGTTTGGGTGTCAAGCAGCGTGCGGACGCGCACGAACACGTCGTCGAGCATGGCTTGCGTGAGTTTTCCGGTGTTGGTGTTCTGCCGGCTCGGGTGATACGTGCCGAAGACCGTCACCGCACGATTATCCCGCTCGCGGAAAAGGCGGAACTCCACGCCGTGGCCGAAGCGCGGCCGCGGCTTAGGCAACGCAAAGCCGGTCTCGGCCAACCGCGCGAGACCGACATCGAATCCGATCTTGCCCAATCCGACGACAATCTCTAGCCGCGGCAGCAGCGCGAGTTCCGCGCGCATGTGGCCGGCGCATCGCTCGAGCTGACGCGTCGTCGGCTTGTTCTTCGGCGGCGCACAGCGTATCGCGGCGGTTAGATATGCGTCGATCATCGCGAAGCCGTCGCCGCGCCGTTCGGATCGGTCTTGCGTGGCGAATCCGGCACGGTAAAGGGAGCGCGCAAGCCACGCTGCCGATCCGTCGCCTGTGAACATCCTGCCCGTACGATTGCCGCCGTGCGCGGCCGGCGCGAGCCCGACGAGCATCACGCGGGCGCCGCTGTCGCCGAGGGGCGGGACCGGCTTGCCCCAATAGGTCTGTCCGGCAAATTCAGGTTTGCCCCGCCGCGCGATGTCGGCACAGTATTCGCGCAATTCCGGGCAGCGCTCGCACGCGACGATCGCTCGCCGGACCGCGCCGATCGTCGCAGGACGCACCGCTAGTCCATCGCGACTGGATGTTGACCGGACCCGGCATGGAGATTCGGTGCTCGCGTCGAGAGCGCGAGCACGACGGCAGCCGCCGACACCCAGGTCAACATCCGGAATGCGTCGTCGAATCCGCCGATCAGCGATTGCCGGACGAGCTCCGATTTCAACGCGGCGACCGCTTGGATGTGGGCCGTCTGCGCGTCGCTGCCCGAGCGCGCGATGAACGCAGCCTGCAGTTGGTCGAGGCGCTGGATGGCTTGCGCGCCGAACTGCGTGACCGACTCGCTGTAGCGGGCGTAGTGGAACGCCGTGCGGTTGACGAGGAACGTGCCGAGCGCCGCAATGGCGAGCGAGCCGGCCAACGTGCGCGTGAGGTTGTATAAAGCCGACGCCTCCGGCTTTTCCGATTGCGGCAAGTTCTGTATGCCGATGGCGGTGAGGGGAATAAAGATGAAGGGGAGCGCCATACTGCGGGTCATGTTGAGAAAGACCAGCCACCAAAACGATGTGTTGCCGTCGATGGAGGTGTTCAACCAGCACGACCATGTGAGCACTGCGAAACCGAAGCCGCAGAGGAGGCGCGCGTCCACTTTTTGCACGAGCCGCGCCACGACCGCAAAAAGCGGAAGCGACGCCACCGCCGCCGGAAGCAGCGAGAGACCGATGTCCAACGAATTGTAGCCAAGCACTTCTGCCGAAAACACCGGGATCAAGAACACGGCGCCGAAGAGCGTGATCGCCACCACCGATCCCATGCCGTTGCCGACGGAAAAGTTGTAGTCCTTGAATATTCTCAAGTTGATGAACGGATGCTCTACCGTAAGTTCGGTGTAGATGAAGGTCACGCCGGATACGATTGAAAGGATCGTCAGCCATAGGATGAGCGGCGCATGGAACCAATCGTTGCGTTGACCTTCTTGCAGCACCACCTGAAACGTCGTCAGCCAGATCGCCGCCGATGCGAGTCCGAGCACGTCGATCGCTTTCTTCTCGGTGAATTCACGCTTCGGCGTGTGGATAGCGATGTAGGTCATGAATAGTCCGACGAGCACGATCGGAAGGTTGACATAGAAGATCCAGCGCCATGAGAAGTTCTCGGTGAGCCAGCCGCCCAAGGTCGGACCGATGATGGGCCCGAGGATCGTTCCCGATCCGAAGATCGCGGTGGCTGTGGCAGTCTGCTCGGGCGGAAAAGCTTCGAGCATGATGGAGAAGGAGACGGGCAGCAGCGCGCCGCCGCCGATTCCTTGCAAGATCCGGAAGAAGATCAGCGACGGCAGATTCCAGGCGGCGCCGCAGAGCATGGACGCGATGACGAACACGATCTGGCTGGCCATGTAGTACCGCTTGAGGCCGACCCCGTTGGCGAGCCAGCCCGTCATCGGAATGATGACGACGTTGCTGATGAGGTATCCGGTGAGCACCCAGGTGATCTGGTCGATGTCGGCGCCGAACGCCGCTTGGATGTTCGGGATGCTGACGTTGACGATGGTGGTGTCGAGGATGGCCGTCAGCGCGCTGATCATGACGGCGACGGAGATCAAATAGCGGTTGCCGGTGACTCGTGGTTGCGGACGGTTCTCTGCCATGACTGCGGGCGACTTCACGCCGCGTCCGGCGTGTCCTGTCGCGCGCGCGACGAGGTGTGCCGCTACGCAGCCCGGAACGGACGAACGATGACGCGCGCGAGTTTCTCGCACTCGCGAGGAGGTATTTGTGCAGGACGCGCCGGCCGAGGGCGGACTCGATCAAGCAAAAGTGCGGAGCTTCATGCAGAGGCGAAAAGCCGAACAAAGCATGCCGCTTGCTCTAGTGGCAGGCGTGGTCGCCGCGCTTGTAGGCGCCGCTGTCTGGGCCGTCGCCACCGATACGACCGGATATCAAATCGGTTGGATGGCCGTCGGCGTGGGCTTTCTCGTCGGATTCGCAGTGCGATTCCTCGGCAAGGGTATAGAGCGCCCATTTCAATATGTGGGCGCCGCTTGCGCGCTGCTCGGATGCGTGCTCGGCAATTATTTCGCCATCGTGGGGGCGGCCGCTCAAGACACGCACACCGGTTTCTTCACCGTGCTCGGTCGGATACCGCTGGATTCGGCGGTCACGGCCATGCAGCAGTCGTTTCAATTCATGGACCTGCTGTTCTACGCCATCGCCGTTTATGAAGGTTACCGTTTTTCGCTGAAGCGCTTGAGCCCGGCGGAACTAGCAGAGCTCCAATAGCGGATCAGAGTTCTACAACCCCGCTCGTTCCCGGCACGCGCTCATCATTATCGCCTGGGCCGGTAGCTCCGTGCTTGCGCGCCTTCGCGCTCCACGCGTCGATCTCGATCGCGACGAGCCTCGTGATGGCGAGATGTGCGCTGGTCGCGGCTGAAAAATCGCGGCCTTCCGTGCGGCCGGAAAAGTAGCGCTCGATCATGCGGCGCAGCACCCCGGCTTTACTTTGTTCGTCTGAAACTTCGGTCATCCGGCCGAATCCGACGACGCTGCGGTAGACCATCGAGTGATTGAGCGCGGTTTTGGAGTAGACGAGACCGCTCACTTCGGTGACCGTGACGCAAGCGGGCGCGCCGCGCTCGGCGCCGGCGAGTATGCGCGCGTCGATGGAACCGTGGATGTACAACACGTGGGGCGTGACCAAGTCGTACGCATACGTCATGGGGATGACGACCGGAAGGCCGTCCTCGACGATGCCGACGTGAGCGACGATGCCTGCGGTGAGTATATCTCCGACTTCGTCCGGCACCGTTCGTTCCGGATGGCGGCGTAGCGTGCTGGAAACTGACGCGGGCTTCATGGTTGCACCTTCCTTGCCGTCATGATACCATGTTAATGGACCTGGAAGAAGTGCCAATATCTCGCTTGACGATGGAGCCAATATGTCGAAGTCGCCGAACGCCGTGGCGATTCCGGGCCTCGTGCTTGAGGGCCGCTCGCCGCTCCCGATGTACCGCAGGATCTACGACGGCATTCGCGCCCTCGTGTTGGACGGGCGATTGCAGCCCGGCCAGGCCCTGCCGTCATCGCGCTCGCTGGCGGCGGAACGCGGCATCTCGCGCAATACCGTCGTCGCGGCATTCGAACAGTTGGCGGCTGAGGGATTTCTGGTCACACGGGTGGGCGATGCCACGCGGGTCGCGCCCGGTCGCAAAGGCGGAGCGCCAAGCCACGGATCCACCCATCCGAGAATCGGGAGGCGGCCTCGCTTTTCGCGCCGCGGCGCGCCGCTTGCTGCGGCAGTTGTGAGCCTCCCCGCTTCGATTGGCCGCTGGCGGGCATTTCGCGCGGGCGTTCCGGCCCTCGACGCGTTTCCGTACGCGTTGTGGGCACGGCTGTCCGCTGCGCGCTGGCGCCGCGCCGATCGCTCGCTCGCGGCATACGGCGATCCGGCCGGCTACCGGCCATTGCGCGAGGCCGTCGCGGCCTATCTGAGCAGCGCTCGCGCCGTGCGCTGCATCGCGGATCAAGTGGTCATCGTGAGCGGATCGCAACAGGCTCTCGATCTGATCGTCCGATTGCTGCTCGATGCCGGCGACCATGCCTGGATCGAAGATCCCGGCTACCTCGGAGCGCGCGCGGCGCTCTTAGGTGCAGGAGTCACGGCGGTTCCCGTACGCGTCGACGGCGATGGCTTCGATCCGGCCGCTGCGCTCCGCGCACACTCGGGCGCGCGGCTGGCGTACGTGACGCCGTCGCATCAGTATCCCACCGGCGCTGTGATGAGTGTGGCGCGCCGTCTCGCGCTGCTTGCGTGGGCGCGCCGCGCGCGCGGATGGATAATTGAAGACGACTACGACGGCGAATTCCGGTACCGCGGCAAGCCGCTCGCTTCATTGCAAGGCTTGGACGACGATGGGCGCGTCATCTACGTCGGCACGTTCAGCAAGGTGCTCTTGCCCGGTCTGCGCTTGGGCTACGTCGTCGCGCCGCCCGAACTCGCCGCGGGGCTGATCCGCGCCAAAGCGGTCTCGGACCGGCATTGTGCGGGCATCGATCAAGCGGTCGTCGCCGACTTCATCACCCAAGGTCACTTCGCGCGGCACCTGCGGCGCATGCGCGAACTCTATCAAGAGCGCCAAGGCACGCTTGTCGCGGCCGCCGAGAAAGATTTGTCCGGTCTGCTCGAAATCGCGTCGAGCCCTGCCGGAATGCACGTCGTTGGCTACACCGCGCGCGGCATCGATGACCGCCTCGCGGCAGCCGCGGCGGCGCGTGAAGGCGTGGAGACATCTGCGCTGTCGTCATTTCGCATGACGCGTCGGGGTCCGGGCGGTCTCGTGCTCGGCTACGCGCAGGCCGCGCCGGCCGAGATCGAATCCGGTGTGCGGTCGTTGCGCGCGGCGCTCATCGAGGCTGAAAGCAGCACCCGTTCACAAAAACACATCATGAAATCTCGCTAGAGGCGTTAGACCGCCGCGTACTTGTGAAACCAGGCGAGGGTGCGCGACCACGCGTCGGCCGCCGCGGTCGCGAAGTAAGATGGGCGCGTGTCATCGAAAAACGCATGACCGGCCCCGTCGTAGACTTTGAGATCGTTGGGAACCGTCAGGCGAGATCGCAGCGCCGCGACGTCGGCTGCGGGAATGCTGGTGTCGCGCGCGCCCCAGTTTCCGCACAACGGCATCTTGATCTCGTCCGCGTACGCGAGGGACATCTCGGTGGCCGCCCCATCGGTGCTCGTGGATTGCCGGATCTTGCCGTAGAACACGGAGGCTGCCGAGAACTGCGGGCTGTCCACCGCGTTTCGAAGCGTGATGGTGCCGCCCATGCAAAATCCCATGATGCCGACTTTGGGCGCGCTCGCGGAACTCGGCGCGCTCGCGCTGGAACGTATCCACGCAGCGGCCGCCTGAAGGTCGCCGTCAACCTGATCGTCCACAAGCGCTTGGGAGAACGGACTGAATATCTTGATGTCGGAGGCGCCGTCACCGCTCGGCGCATGCTGGCGCGCATAAAGGTTTGGCGCGATCGCGACGAATCCGGATTTTGCGAGGCGCCGCACGACATCGCGGATCTGCGCATCGACTCCCCAGATGTGCTGGGTGACCACGACGCCGGGAGTATCCGCGCCGCGGCCGGCGGGCATGGCGGCATACGCGTCGATCTTGCCGTCGGTGCGCGCGAGGGATGGCCGCTCGACCCGGATGTCGGGATCGTCTTCGGAGACCAGTGGGGGGTGCGGAGCGCCGAGCGTGGTGCCGTCGGCAAGCGCGCGTGCGATGGCGCTTGAAGCGGCGATCGCTCCCGAGGAGAGACCGACAAACACGCGTCTGCTCATGTTCGCGTGGGGGGGCGCGGTGGGATCGAGTATGTCCGTCATGGGCGGCCACTTGTGACGGACGCGACAAAAGGCCCTGCAAATGAAAAAACACTTGAGCCTTACGCGACGTCAGGCTTTACACTGGCGCTGGAGGAGATAGGCGACCGAGATGGATGGCCTTGGTGCGACGATGCAGGCGGGAGAATTCGCCAAGCTTGCAGGCGTCACGGTGCGGACGCAGCATCACTACGACCGGCTTGGGCTGCTGTCGCCGGGCACTCGCAGTGAGGCCGGTTACCGCCTGTACGGCGACGCCGACCTCGCGCATCTGCAGCACATAGCCGCATTGAAATTTCTCGGCTTGCCGTTGCAGCGCATTAAGGCACTGCTCGCGCAATCTCCAACTGATCTTGCCGCGACGCTAAAACTGCAACGCCGGCTGCTCAGCGACAAGCGTTCTCAGATCGACGCCGCACTGTTGGCTATCGAGCGGGCCGAACGTGCGATTGCCGGCAGCGATGGACAGCCCGACCGCGGATCGCTGCGCGTTATCTTGGAGGTTTTGACGATGCACAAGAATATGGAATGGGTGAAGAAATATTACAGCGACGAGCAATTGGCGGATCTCGCCACGCGCGACGATCCGGCGCTGCGTTCGCAGGCCGAAGGCGACTGGGCGAAGCTCATCGCCGACGCAGAAGCCTCGCTCGGTGAGGATCCGGCAGGCGAACGCGGACAAGCGATCGCGGCGCGCTGGTCGGAACTGATCCACGTGTTCACGGGCGGCGATGCCGGCATTCGCAGCGGTCTGCAAAAGCTGTACGCCGACCGTGCCAATTGGCCGGCCACGTTTGAAAAGCCTTATAGCGACGCGGTCGGCGCGTTCATCGCAAAGGCGATGGCTGCGCGCGAACGCAATGCCGGCTGACGCGTCATGCGGAAAACCCCGCTAACCTAAAAGCTTTGCGCGCGCCGCCTGATACTGTTCGTCGCTCAAGACCCCGGCGGTGTGGAGATCGTCCAGCTCGCGCAATTTGCTTTCTGCAACGTCCAGCGATGCATCGGGCTGCGTTTCCGCCGTGCTCGGCGCGGCTTCTTCGGCCGAGTCATCAGCTTTCGCGGGCGACAACAGCTTTCGCAGCTGCTCCTTGATCTGCGCCGCGTCGCCGCCTTCGATCTGGATCGTCGATGCTTTGGCAGGATGTTCTCCACATGCCGGCTTTTTAGTGTCGCAAGCCCAATATGCCGACGACTATTTCTATCGCGATCAAGAGGATCACGATGATCTCGAGAAACTCTCCGCGCGCGATCTGCGCCTGATCGATGAGGTAACGGTACACTTCACCGACGCTGTCGAGCTTGCCCTCGATTTGGCTCTGCCAGTCGGCGAGACCAAGTCGTGCGGCGATTCCGCGGTAGATGCGCGCGTAGTACGCGTCGCCGATGATCTTCAACGCGTTGCTCGTGCGGTCGGCTAGCTCGCGGATATCGACCATGAGATATCGCAGTTGTTGTGCTCGAAGGTCGGCAGCGCGTCTGCCGAGCGGCCGCGCCGCTCCACGGCTTGGCACGTCCATTTCATAGATCACGTCGAGCTCGGCGTCGAGACGGGCGTCATACGTGCGAAATTCGACGAGCTGGGAATTGGCGAACTCGAGGATGTCTTCGATGACGTCGGCGTCGTCACTGTTTTCATAGACGAATGCGGAATCCCACAGCACGACCACAAGATCGTTCGGATAGTAGCTGTAGTGATGGCGCAGCGCCTCGGTCTGTTCTTCCTTGCCGAGCGCTTGGGCCTCGGCCATCATCAGCGACACGAGGGCTGCGCGGTTATCGCCAAGCAGTTCGCTCGCCTCTACCAATCGTGTGAACGCTTCGACGGTGTAGATGAAGTAATCCTCGACGAGCGGATCGTGCGGATCGTCGAGCGCAGTCGTGCAATCGCGGAGGGTTTCGAGCACGAGACGGCGCGCCTGGACGAGCAATTCCTCGTCCTGCCGCAACGTCGTCGCGAGCGCGGCGAAGCCTTCCCACGATCCGGCGTAGGGAAACGAGAAGCGGATCGAGATGACGCCAAAATCGTAGATCTTGACGCGTGACGTTCCCTTATTGGGGCCGACGGTGATCGGCGGCATGATAGCTGCAAGAGGTGGAACAGCGAATTGTATGTTGCCCGGCGACTGGGTGGTCCGGGGCCGCAACGGCGCGGGATGTGCGCTCGTGCCGCCGATCTGGCTCAACTGCTTGAGGTCGATGGCATCGGCGACATCGAAGATGAAACAGGCGTGGAAAGTTCCGGAAGCGATTGATGGAGCGCTCGACATCATGATGCGATTCGACATTGACCGGGCGTGCCGGACTTCCTGGTCTCGCGCGCTCGCGCATTGGTCCAGAGGGTCGTAGCTGCGGCGTGCACAATCAAAAGCATATGGGCGACCTCAAGACGGGCATCGCCATCGGAATCGACGGCGGCGGCACGAAGACGCTTGGTATTCTCGTGAACGCCGAGGGAAGAGAGGTGGCGCGCGCGCAAGCCGGGGGCGCCAATCCGTGGGATGTGGGGCCGGAAGCCGCGCGCCAAGCTCTTCAGCACGTGCTCGATGCTCTTATGACAGGTAGCAGCGTGCGGGCCGTCTGTCTCGGCAGCGCGGGAATCGGTCGCGAGTCGGACCTCATCACGACTGAGAAGACCATGCGCTCTTTGCTCCCCAGCAACATCGCCATCAACGTGCGCAACGATGCCGCCGCAGCGCTTGGAATCGTGGGCCCTAAAAGGCCGGCCGTCGTTGTTATCGCGGGGACCGGGAGCATCGCTTACGGCGAAGGCGCCGATGGCACCGTCGTCCGCGCGGGCGGCCACGGTGCCATCATCGGCGACGCGGGGAGCGCCTCTGCGCTCGGACTTGCCGCAATCCGCCATACTGCCAATGCGTTCGACGGCAGCGAACCGCGCGGACTTCTGGCCGAGGCTGTGATCAAGACGCTCAAACTCCGTCAGGCGTCCGATATCGTGCTGCGAATTCAGCACCCCAATTTCGACGTGCCGCTCGTCGCCTCGCTCGCGCCGCTCGTCGAGCAAGCCTATCAAGCCGGCGACCGGGCGGCAAAGGCGCTCGTGGACCTTGAAGCAAGCACGCTCGCCGCCAATGGGAAGCGAGTCGCGCAGGTCGTGCGGGGAGAGGCCGCGCTGCCCGTACTTCTCGTCGGCGGGGTATTCGGCGGATTCGCGGAAATTCGCGATCGCGTCAAGGCTGCGCTGCGTCAAACGGGCTCTGTCGTGATCCACGAGTCCTCCGAATGCGTGCACGGCGCAGCGCGCATCGCGCTCGAACTCGCCGGCTAGTCAATCCGAGACCTGCTCCGCGTATCGTAGGATGGGCGAGAAGAGCACGACGCAAATCGTCGCCAAGCCGCATGCGATGCCCACGAACAAGACCGGGTATACGCCGATGCGCTGCGCGAGTGCCCCGCCGAGGATCGATCCAAGCGGCAGCGCACCCCACGCAATGGTTCGGACCGTCGCGTTCATCCGGCCTTGCAACGCGACCGGCACCAACCGCTGCCGCAGACTTACCTGCGTGATGTTGTAAAGAACGTTCGACATGTCGGCGATGAAGTTGGACGCCGCGAGTACCGCAAGCCCGTAACCCACGACCGCCAACGGGAGCAGGGCAGCGGCGAGGGTGAATCCGATGACGCCCGTCAATATCGTGCGGCCAAAGCCGAGCGCGGCCCCGATACGCGGCGCCAGCGCCGACGACAGCAGCATGCCCACCGCTCCGATCCCGCCGACCAGTCCGACTTGCAGCGGTGAGATGTGGATGAAACGATACGCGTACTGCAGCCACAGCGCGATGTTGATTCCGCTCCCGATATTGCTGATCGCCGTGCACAAAGTGACGTAAAGTATGATCGGCGTTTGAAAAACGATCCGGACCCCTTCGCGAAGCATATCGATCGGCCGTTCGCTTGCGACGTCAGGCGCGGTGTCCTTGCCGGGAATAAGCACGAGACTCGCGGCGGAGGCGAAGAATGAAAGCGCGTCAGCAACGACGGCGTTGGCCGCGCCGAAGATGCCGATGAGGACGCCGGCGAGCGGCATCCCTCCGAGCTCAGCAGCCGACGCGCTCATCTGCAGACGAGAGTTCGCGTGGATCAGGACTTCTCGTTCGACGAGCTCCGGCAAATACGACTGATACGTGATCTCGAAGAAGACCGAGCTGATGCCCACGACGGTCGCGATGGCGTAGAGCATCGTCAGCGAGAGCGCATGCATCAGAAATGCGATCGGCACGACCAGGAGCGCGCAGCCGCGGACGATGTCGGCGGCGATCAAAATCGGGCGCCGGCGCTGCCGGTCGGCGATGACGCCGACCGTGAGGCCCAAAATCGGAAACCACAGATACTCTAGGGTTCCGAGCAACCCCGTTTGTGCCGGCGTCGCGTGGAGCGTGAGAATGGCGATCGTCGGAATCGCCAACAGCGAGATCTGCGTGCCGAAACCGCTGATCGTCTGACCGGCCCAAAGGAGCAGAAAGCGGCGATCCATCGGGCGACCCGTTAGTTGGCGGCGGGCCGGAAACCCTCGGCTTACGGCAGAGGAGCCAGAACTTCTGGGGAAAAAGGTTGAAGCAGTTTGTAGCACGGGCCGCAACGGCGGTCACAGGATGAGCATGGACGCGGACGTCGTCGTGATTGGAGCCGGCGCGGCGGGCCTGGCGGCTGCGCGAAGCATGGCACGCCGGTCGTTGCGGGTTATCGTGCTCGAGGCGCGCGACCACGAAGGCGGCCGGGTGTGGTCCGAGGTGTCTGCTGGAGATCGCGCGCCGGTCGAACTCGGCGCCGAGTTCATACACGGACCCGCGCGTGAGACGCTCAAATTGCTTCGCGACGCCGGTACAGCGTCGGTCGACACGGCCGGCGAGGCGTGGGTATGCGGTGACGACGGGGAGCTGCATCGCGCGAATGACAACGAATTCCTATCCGCCGCCGGCATCTTCGAGGGCGCTCGCGCGCTCGCACACGACGAGAGCGTTGATCGCTTTCTCCGCCGCTTCGACGGCGATGTCGCAAGGCAGAATGACGCGCGCGCTGCGCGGTCGTTCGTCGAGGGCTTCGACGCTGCCGATCCAGCAATCGCGAGCGCCGTCGGGATCGCGGATGAGTGGCGGTCGGGTGTGGACATCGCATCCGCGCGGCCGATCGGCGGATACCAACCGATGTTCGAATACCTGCGCACGTCATGCATCGCCGCGGGCGTTCAAACGTTTCTGTCGACCGCCGTACGCCAAATCTCATGGAGGCGCGGCGAAGTCAGGGTCTCTGCGAAGAACGCACGAGAGGAAACACGGACGATTAGCGCGCGAGCCGTCATCGTCACGGTACCGATCGGTGTATTGCGGCGGCGCGGCGGCGAGCCGGCGATCTTGTTTCAGCCCGGATTGCCCAAGGCGAAGCTCAAGTCGATCGCGAGCATCGAGATGGGTGATGCCGTCAAAGTGGTGCTCAAATTCCGTTCGCCATTCTGGGAGCGCATCCGCGATGGACGCTATCGTGACGCCGCGTTCTTCCGCGGCGTGGCGCAGCCTTTCCCGACGTATTGGACCCAATTGCCCGAGCGGAGCGACTTGATCGTTGCCTGGGTCGGAGGCCCGAAGGCGACTGCGTTGAGCGGCGTTTCGCAGGATGAGCTTATCGATCGCGCGCTGAGCGGTCTCGACGCGTTGCTCGGCGAGCCGGCTCTTTTGCGCGCGGAATTTGAACGCGGATTCACGCACGATTGGCGCCGCGACCCGTTCGCGCGTGGCGCATACAGTTACGTGGCCGTCGGTGGCGGGGATGCGCGGGCGACGCTTGCCGCGCCCGTCGATGAGACGCTATTCTTCGCCGGGGAGGCGACCGCGAACGACGGCCAAGGCGGAACGGTGAACGGTGCGCTCGAAACCGGGGAGCGCGCTGCGAGGGAAGCGGCAGATTCTATCGGCGCCGCTGCGTAATCGTATGGCTGAAAATGCGTCGTCCATCCTCACGCACTGGTCGAACTTCTACATACTGCTCGGCTCGGCCGCTGCGTCCCTGACCGGGTTGATGTTTGTCGTCATCACGTTGGTCATGGGCACGGAACGGCGACGGCAGGCAGAGGATGGGATCTCGACGTTCAGCACGCCAACCGTGGTGCACTTCGGCGCGGCGCTATTGCTAGCGGCGATTCTCAGCGCGCCATGGGACCGGCTGATCGACCCCGCTGTCTTGCTTGGACTCGTCGGGATATGCGGCGTTGCGTACGTATCGCGTTTGATCTACCGGACGACGCGAATGAATGGGTATAGCGCGGATGCAGAAGACTGGGCCTGGTTTTCGATTCTACCATTGGTCGCCTACGCTTCGATCTTCGCAGGCGCGGTCGACCTTCCGATCGACCCAGCGCACGCGCTCTTCGTGCTCGCACTTGGGGCTGCGCTTCTGATACTCATCGGCATTCACAACGCTTGGGACATCGTGACATACATCGCGCTTGGAAACGCCGAAAAGCCGCCGGCATCGAAATAGCGTAGAATTATTCGGGCCACGCCAGGCCGGTCAGGCGTTCACTCAATCCCCAAAGCGCTCGTGCTGTGGTCTTGTCGATAGCCCAGCGTCGTACGCCGGAAGAAAGCTGGCCGTCGTCGGGAATGATTTCGGCGATGTCGCAGTCTGCACAATAGACGCCGCCTTTGCCGCTCAGTTGAGGGCTCAGCGCACACCACATGGTCGTCGCCGCGCCTTGCTCGATGGTCTTGAGGCCAGGTCCCTGCAGGACGCCGCCCACTCGAGATATCCCCGCCGCAATCAGATCGTCGTCGGTCATGTAACGACCAAGGTTGGTGGTGACTATTCTGCCGGGATGAACGGCGAACGCGCGCGTGTCAAATTCTCGACCGCGGCGGTCGAGCTCGACTGAAAACAGAGAATTTGCGTTCTTGGATTGCCCGTAGGCGATCCATTTGTCATACGGCCGCGCAGTGAAGTTCAGATCTTCGAGATCGACTTGTGCAAATCGGTGCCCGGCTGAAGACAAAGTGACCACTCGTGAAGACTTCGCGCTCTTGAGCGCAGTCCAGAGACGCGCGGTGAGCTGAAAATGACCCAAGTGATTGGTCGCAAATTGCATCTCGTAGCCACGGTGATCTCGCATCAGCGGCGTTGCCATGATTCCGGCATTGTTGATAAGTAGATCGAGGGACCGATTTGCGTCGAGAAATGTCTGGGAGAATTCGTCGATGGAACTCGGATCTGCAAGGTCCAAGCGCACCGCTACGACGTTGTTCAGTCCCGAGAGAGCGTCGCGCGCCTTTTGAAGATCACGGGCGCCAACGAACACGCTGGCGCCCGCATTTGCGAGAACTCGTGTCGTCTCGAGTCCAATTCCTGAGTGACCGCCCGTTACGACTACGACTCGTCCGCCAAGGTCCAGTCCTGAGGCGATTTCGTCAGCCGTGGTTTGCGGTCCATAACCCGATCCTAAGGGCTGTTGTTCCGTCTCCATCACAACCGCGCTACAGCAGAAGAGCAGACGCCATTGAAATGAAGTGCGTTCTTACGAGCACCCCATGCTTCTTCCACACGAATCGCAGACGTAGCACGCTCCGTTGCGCCGGGTCAGCGATCCGCACCCGTCGCACACCGGAGCGTCGCCCATCATCGAGGCCAACTGCGCCTCGCGCGAGCGAAGAGCGTTTAGTTGGGCCGCGGCCGATGGGTCGATCGGAGTCGCCGGTGATTGGGCAAGCGATGCTTGCCCTAGTACGGGTTTGGATTGGGCAAGCGATGCGTGCCCTAGTACGGGTTTGGACGAACTACTCGAACCTGTTTGTGCGGACGGCGACAACGCGCGGCGCGCGATGACCTTCGCCGATTCCTCCGAAGCTTGCTGCTCGGCGACCATCGTCTCGAATTCGGAGAGCGCGTGGTCCTCGTGGTGGGTGTCGTCGACGTCTTTGTCTTCAGGTTTGACCTGAACGAAGTCGGTCCGTCCGAGATACTCCATACCGAGCACGCGGAAGATGTAGTCGATGACGCTCGTGCACGATTTGATGTTCGGGTGATCGACGAAGCCGTTGGGCTCGAACCGTGTGAAAGTGAACTTCTCGACGAATTCTTCCAGCGGCACGCCATACTGCATTCCGATCGAAACGGCGATCGCGAAGCAGTTCATGAGACTGCGGAACGATGCGCCTTCTTTGTGCAGATCGACGAATATCTCGCCTAAGGTGCCATCGCCGTATTCACCGGTGCGCAAGAAGACGGTGTGCCCCGCGATTTTCGCCTTCTGCGTCCAGCCGCGCCGTTTTGCCGGCAGCCGGTTGCGTTCGAGCACTTGCGCGACTTTGCGTTTGAAGTCGGTGTTGTCGGTGTTGGCGAGGATGCGTTGCGCGGCCGCGAGGATTTCGTCCGGCCGCAGTTCATCGGCCGCGGACTGACGCGCCGCGGCGAGGCGGTCTTCGAACTCTTTGGACAACGCCAGCTGACGATCTTCGGCGGACTCGCTCGATTTGTCGGAGCCCTTGGTGGAGAGCGGCTGCGATAGCTTGGATCCGTCTCGATACAGCGCGATAGCCTTTAGCCCGAGGTCCCAGGAGCGCATGTACGCCTCTTGGATGTCTTGGACGGTGGCTTCCATCGGCATGTTGATGGTCTTGGAGATGGCGCCTGAGATGAACGGCTGCGCGGCAGCCATCATGCGCACGTGACCCATGTGCTGGATATAGCGGCGGCCGATCTTGCCGCACTTATTCGCGCAATCGAACGCGGCGTAGTGCTCTTCTTTGAGATGCGGTGCGCCTTCCACGGTCATCGTGCCGCAGATATAGTTGTTGGCGGCGTCCACCTCGTCGCGCGAGAAGCCGAGCAATCGCAAGAGGTCGAAGTCCGTCGCGCTGTATTGTTCGGGAGTGAAGCCCAGCCGCTGAAGCGTGGCCTCGCCAAGGCTCCATTGATTGAAGCCGAAGCCGATCTCGAACACCGCCGGCAAGCTGCGCTCGATGGCTTGGATGTCTTGGTCGTTGAAGCCGCGCGCGCGCAACGTTTCGACATTGATGTACGGCGAGCCGTACAGCGTGCCCGCGCCTTTGGCGTAGCGGATGATGTCGTCGATCTGCGCCGGCGCGTAGCCGAAGTTTCGCAACGCCACCGGAATGGATTGGTTGATGATCTTGAAGTAGCCGCCGCCTGAGAGCTTTTTGAACTTCACGAGCGCGAAGTCGGGCTCGATGCCGGTGGTGTCGCAATCCATCTGAAGGCCGATTGTTCCAGTAGGTGCAATGCATGTGGCCTGCGCGTTGCGATAGCCATGTTCTTCGCCAAGTTCGAGCGCCCGATCCCACGCTGCCCGCGCAGCGGCTAGCAGATACGGCGGGCACAACGTCTGGTCGATGCCCATCGGAACGACAGACACTTCTTCGTATTCCGCACCCGGTGCGTTGTATGCCGCGCGACGATGATTGCGCATGACGCGCAGCATGTCGTCGGAATTTTCTCTATAACGCGAAAACGGCCCAAGTTCGCCGGCCATTTCGGCCGACGCAGCATACGACT
This sequence comes from Candidatus Eremiobacteraceae bacterium, assembly GCA_036511855.1. Lineage (NCBI taxonomy): Bacteria > Bacillati > Vulcanimicrobiota > Vulcanimicrobiia > Candidatus Eremiobacterales > Candidatus Eremiobacteraceae > Candidatus Eremiobacteraceae bacterium. Next base: position 49,394 of record DATCBN010000015.1, read on the forward strand.
CACCCGTCAAGATTGCAGAGATCGCTCCAGATATCGCGAGCGCTCGAGGAGAATCGTACGGAATACCGGCGACCATAAGCATCGTGCCGAGATTCGCATAGCCAAGACCGAGAGTGCGATACTCGTACGACTTTCGTGCGATGGATTGACTTGGAAAGTGCGCCATGAGCACGGAGATCTCGAGCACCATCGTCCACAGCCGGATGGCATGACGATACGCTTCTACGTCGACGGTGTTCTTTTCGGCGTCGAAGAACTTCATCAAGTTTATACTTGCCAAGTTGCAAGCTGTGTCGTCCAAGAACACGTACTCGGAGCAGTTGTGCACGATCAAGCCGTTGGCGACGAAATGGTGCGTGTCGGATTCGGTGAGATCGAAGACGGGCTCGAGCCCCAGGGCCTCAATTGTGTCGACTTCATCGACCAACGGTTCGGCGTACGTCGCCACATCGCGATTGATCGCGGCGAGCGCATCGGCCTTTGCGGTTACCGGATCGAAGCCAATGTGCTGTTCGAATAATACGCGCGACGCACGGCTGACCCGCAGCGAATGCATCTCTTTCACTGGATATGTGCGCATCCCGCCGCGGCCATCCGGCAACGCGGCTTCGAGCTTGCCATTGCGACGGCCGGAATAGATCTTCGCTTTGATGCCGAAGGAGAGCAGAAGTAGTTGAACCTGCTGGAGCAGTTCGAGCGATGTTGAATCGAGCGCCACATATTGGCTCTTGTCGCCGTAGTTGGCAACCGTGCCATCGGCGGAGAACAGGCCGCGAAGCACGAGACCGACGGATGCGCGGTCGAGTTCGTACACCGAGTCGGTGAATCGTTTCTGGTGGCTGCCCTGGTCGAGCACAGCGTATCGTTTGAAGACGTCGACCACAGGTTGCGAGCCGAACGACAGCCGGGAAGTACTGGAGGTGTACGACGTGACCTGGACTTCGTCGTTTCGTCCGACGGAGCCGATGGCTTTCCGCGCGCGCTTTTCGTCGTTGACGGCGAGCGCGATCTTTTCGAGAATCGGCCACTCCGCCGCGGCCATGACTAGAGTTACATTCTCGCGGGCGCGCCCCGCGACGGTCGCATGAGCAAGATAGCCGTCGCCTACGGCGGCGCCGATGCCAAGCGCGATATCGTCGACAAGTTTGACCGAGCCGAAGCCCGATCCAGCAAGCGCGACGAGATCGCCCTTTTGCAGTTCGTTCGCGGCGACGTCGCCGCGCGACTTCGTGAACACCTTGTGGTCGCCGGTGAGGCGAAGCGAATAGCCGGCCTTGGTGCGCAGGCGGAACACTTGCTTCGTGCCGGTTGGGAAAATGCGGGAGACGAAGTGCGCCTTGCCGTCGGAGCCTATGACGAATGCGGACTTGCCGACGAGGGCATCGATGCGGTGCAGGCCGTCGGCTGTCGCGACGAATGTATCGCCCGTGACACACGGATTTGTCGCCCGGATCCGTCCGCCCTTAGGCGATGTATGCCATGAATTGATGATGTCGTCATATTGCACGCCTGGATCTGCGCACGCCCACGCGGCGCGGCCGATCTGATCCCACAGATCGCGCGCGCGAACGGTGCGCGCCACCGAGCGATCCTTGCGCCACAGCAGATCCCACGAACCGTCGTTGCGCACGGCGTCGATGAACTTGTCCGGCACGCGCACGGAGTTGTTGGAGTTCTGACCGGAGACCGTCTGATAGGCCTCGCCCTCGTACGAACTGTCGTAGCCGGCGGCCATCAGCGCGGCGACTTTCTTTTCTTCTTGCACTTTCCAATTGATGAACTTGTCGATGTCAGGGTGGTCCATGTCGAGGATGACCATCTTCGCGGCGCGCCGGGTTGTGCCGCCGCTCTTGATTGCGCCTGCGGCTCGATCGCCGACTTTGAGGAAGGACATGAGGCCGCTCGACGTGCCGCCGCCGCCTAGCTTTTCGCCTTCGGCGCGGATGTTCGAGAAATTGCTTCCCGTGCCCGAACCCATCTTGAAGAGGCGCGCTTCGCGCACCCACAGATCCATGATGCCGTTTTCATTGACGAGATCGTCTTCGACCGACTGGATAAAACAGGCGTGCGCCTGCACGCGTGTGTACGCGTCTTCGGAGCGCACGAGCTCTTGCGTATCGGGGTCGACGTAATAGTGTCCTTGCGGCGTGCCGGTTATCCCGTACGCATAAGCCAGCCCGGTGTTGAACCACTGCGGCGAGTTGGGCGCGGCCATCTGATTGATGAGCATGTGTGTGATCTCGGCATCGAACGCGGCAGCGTCTTCGTCGGTGTCGAAATATTTATAACGGCGTCCCCAATCGGTCCAGCATCCAGCTAAACGGCGCACCACCTGTCGCGCCGACGTTTCGCTGCCAAGCGAACTATCGGGTTGGGGCACCCCGGCTTTGCGGAAATATTTCTGCGCGAGGATGTCGGTGGCGACTTGCGACCACGCTTTCGGCACTTCGACATCGCGCATCTCGAAGACGACGGTGCCGTCGGGCTCGCGGATGACCGATTCCCGGCTATCCCATTCGATGGTGTCAAGCGGATCGGTGCCTTGTTTGGTGAAACGCCGTTGGATCTTCATGGACCTTCCTAGTCCTTTCTCTCTATATCATGACTGCCGCGAACGGTGGTGATGATGCGAAAGGGACGCTCGAAACGCCTGGGGCTTTGCAGCCACCGAACGGTCAAACTGATTGGAAACGTATGTTCGACGAACGTTCATTCGCCCCTACGTATAGTGGCTCCCGGAGTGACATCCCCCATTATATAGCGACGGAAGGTGATATGCAATAGATTTTTCGAACAGCAGTTTGTACACAGGCCGCACTCATGCTGCGCCTGACATGGCGCGGTTTTCCGCAGATTCCCATGTACAGGAATTGCCCCGTGTGCAGAACTCCGCGTTTCCGGCATATGAATAGGATTAGGAGCGACGAAATATCTAGACGATCTAACCTCACAATTTCGAGCGGAAATGTGGAAATGGACGGATGGTCCCTATACGTCCGACCGTCCGCTCTGATAGCGTAGGCAAATGGACTTTCACTTTTCCATCGCGGGCTTTGTCGTTGGCATACTCGTCGGTCTGACCGGCGTGGGCTCGAGCGCGCTCATGCTGCCGATCCTCGTGCTGTTTCTCGGTGTCAGTCCGCTTTTGGCGGTCGGCACCGACCTCGCGTACAGCGTTCCCACAAAACTTGTCGGGGCGTTCATGCACGGTCAGCAGAAGACCGGAAACCGGCGCGTCGTGCTGTATCTCGCGTACGGGGGCGTGCCGGCGGCCATACTCGGTGTGCTCACGCTGCGCTGGGTTGAAGCGCACATCGGCCTTGCGGCGCTCAACACCGACCTCAAGCATGGCCTTGGAATATTGCTGTTCTTCGTCTCCGCGGTGGTGCTGGTCACGCCGTTGATTTTGAAAGCGCATAATCCCGACCCCTACGTCACGGTGAAAAATGCGAAATGGCGCATCATCGTCGTCGGCGCCATCGTCGGGTACCTCGTCGCGATCACGTCGATCGGCGCAGGCTCGATCACGATGACGGCGCTTTGTCTCATCCTCCCGATCGTTCGCCTGCGCGATCTCGTCGGTTCCGACGTCGCGTTCGCCGCGCTCATCGTGCCGGTCGCGGCCATAGGACACGTCGCGCTTGGCAACGTGAATTGGGCCATGACCCTCGCGCTGATCATAGGATCCATCCCCGGTGTGTTGATCGGCGCCTGGCTATGCAAGAAGATGGAGACCAAATGGCTGCGCGTGACGATGGCTATCGCGATGGTCGCAGCCGGAACGCGCATGTTCTAGCGGTTTCGTCGCAATCGGCCATACAACGCCCCGCGCTCGTCGCGGGGCTTTTTCGTGGCGTGGTCGAACGAGCGATCCGATGAGCTCGAAAACGCTCGACATCGCCCTCGTGCAATTCGCGCCGCGAAAGGGCGATCTCAAAGCCAACCTAAACGCCCTCACGGGGGCTTTTGCAAGTTTAAAGCGCGATCGCGCCGGTATGGCAGACGTCGTAGTCTTTCCCGAAACCTGTCTCTCCGGCTATTTTGTGGAAGGCGGGGTGCGCGAACTCGCGCTTTCCGCAGATGAGGCGCTGCATCACATCAATGCAAGCGCCGCCAAAGGCTGCGGCAAAGCGCACCACCCGTTCGACGTCATCGTCGGTTTTTACGAGAACGACGGCGGCAAGCTCTACAATAGCGCTCTGTACGCCACGCTCGGTACGAAGCCGAAACTTCGCCACGTCCACCGCAAGATGTTTCTGCCCACTTACGGCGTCTTCGACGAAGAGCGGTTCGTGTCGCGCGGGAGCGCCATCGCGGCGTTCGACGTGCCGTACGGCCGGGTCGCGATGCTCATCTGCGAGGACGCTTGCCATTCGCTTGCAACCACAGTTGCGGCGCTGCACGGCGCGCAGATAGTCTTTATCCCGAGCGCGTCGCCCGGTCGCGGGCTCGAAGACGCCGAGCCCGCAAACGTGCGCATGTGGCGCGACATCATGCGCGTGACGTCGGCCGAACATGGCATCTTCACGGTGTACGCAGGCTTACTCGGCTTTGAAGGCGGCAAGGGCTTCACCGGCGCTTCGCGCGTCGTCGGCCCTCTCGGCGACCTGCGAGCGGAAGCGCCGTTCGACCAGCCGGCCATCTTGCGCACGAAGATCCGTTTGGAAGACGTCGCCGTCGCGCGCGCCGCGCTTCCCATGCTCGGCGACCTCGAGGCCAATCTCGCCGAACTCGCCGCGCAACTGCAGCCGCAGGTGGAAAGGTGAACGCCGGACCGGCCTTCGCCATCGTCCGCGCGCCGCGCGCGACCAACCCGCTCGCGGTTGATCCGGCGCTAGTCGAGCGCTGGCTCGTCCGATTCCTGCGCGACGAACTCGTGCACCGGCGCGGGATCACGCAAGCCGTCGTCGGCATCTCCGGTGGCGTCGACTCCGCGGTCGTCGCGCTTCTGTGCAGCCGTGCGCTCGGCCCGAAGAACGTCCACGGAATCCGCATGCCATACCGCACATCGAGCAAAGAAAGCCTCGCGCACGGGGCGCTCGTCATCCGCGAGGCCGGCATTCGCGACCGGCTGATCGACATCTCGGCTGCCGTCGACGGCTACCTCAAATTCGAGCGCGGCGCAGACGGTCAGCGCCGCGGCAACGTCATGGCGCGCGCGCGTATGCTCGTGTTGTTCGACCAATCTGCAAAGGTCGGCGGATTGCCCATCGGCACCGGCAATAAATCCGAGCGGCTTTTCGGCTACTTCACGTGGCACGGTGACGACTCGCCGCCGATCAACCCGATCGGCGACCTGTTCAAGTCACAAGTCTGGGTGCTCGCCCGCCATCTCGGGGTGCCCACGGCCATCATCGACAAGCCGGCGACCGCCGATCTCATCCGCGGCCAAACCGACGAAGACGACCTCGGCATCACCTACGCGCGCGCCGACCGCATCCTCAACGCGATATTGCTCGGTTATTCGCCGGCCGACATCGCGGCGCAGGGGTTCTCCCATCGCGACGTCGCGCTCGTGAAGAAGCGCGTCGACGCCACGCATTGGAAGCGGCACTTGGCGACCACGGCGATGCTTTCGGCGACCGCCATCAACGAGTTCTACTTGCGTCCCGTCGATTTCTAAGCCGGACGGGCCTTGCCGGCAGTCGTCTCACCGCGCTATTTGAACGTCACGCCCGCCCACGCTTGCGAAGCCACCCGCCAGCCGACGCCCGCCTTCACCACCACGAACGTCCAATACCCAGTCTCGACGAACGGTTTGTCGTGGAAGAACGGTGTGAACCTGCCCGGAAAAACGATGTACGCGCGCGTCGCCGATGCGACGTATTCGGTGGGCGCACCAAGCACGATGTGGGGCTTTGTGATTCCCGCCGCGTTATTGGATGTGGTGAAGCCGGTGCTCCACAGTGTTCCGGCGTCGGCCGACGTCCAATGAAAGGGCGCGAACTCATCGGTAATCGTCGCGCCTGCCGCATATGTGCCCGCCGGAATTCCGGCTCCGGTATTGACGAACGTGACGATTCGCCGCACGGGCGCCATCATCGCGGCGGTGGGCGCTTGCGCCGGCGCGGCAAACGAAGTCGCGGGCAGAACGCACGAGATCAAGATCGCTGCGATGAGCGAGCGGGGGCCGTGAACGAGCATATTAGTCCCCCAATCTCCCAAAGAAACTCGTGATGTCGAAGAAAAACGAACGGCTGTCGTCGGATGACGAACACTTCGTGTCGATTTGATCGTACTTCAGGGATCCCGCGGCGCGCACCGACTGTTTTGTCCATAACCAAGTTCCGCCGTTCGCGCATGGCTGTTTTGCGATGTAGTCGTGCTCTGCGGTGATGCCGTCCGTCTCGGTCTTGGCCGTGATGACGATCGCAGTAGCGACGTTCGATCCATCGCGGCCTGCATCATCGGTTTTCGTAAGCCCGAGCGCTTCGTACGATATCGTCAAAGAGATGTCGGTGACCTTGCCGTCGTCGACACGATAGAACCAATGTCCGGCCGGCGATGCGTTATACTCAAGCGACCCGTTTGAGAGAGTCGCAAGCGGTGTGCCGCGGCGAAGCTGAATCGTGTCGGCCGCGGCGCCGATCGCCACACCATACGGATCGGTGATATCGGCGAACATCTTCGGCCGCAGTCCCGCTCCGACGAGAACGATCAAACCATCGTGAACCTTGACGATCAGCGCCACCCCGCTTGCAAGGTTGTACACGCGAAACTCGCCATCACCCGCCGTTTTGACAAGCGTCGGGGTGCCGAATTTCGCGTCGACGGCAGTGGCTTTTTCGCCGACCTCGATGCCGAGAAAGGAAGGCAACGCCGGCGCATGATACGCCGGAAGCTGATTCGACCAAGTACTGGCCGGCGCGAGAAAGGCAAGAAGCGCTGACAACGCGAGGAAAATCATGAACACACCATCCCGAGAACGTAGGGCACCGATCGACTGTCGCGAGCCGGCACGGCGCCGTTCACTTTTTCGCGGTCGCGTGATTGCACCTGCGTTTTCCCTCGCGAGCCGCGTGCGATCCGCAGGACAAGTCGTCTTTCGCAGCGGAGGGGCACGCTTGCAATTCAACAGGAGGGCCGAACGATGTCTCGTTACTTGCACACGTCGATCTTCGTCAACGACATGGCGGAGTCGATCAAGTTCTATACGGAGAAGCTCGGGCTCAAGCTCTTGGATCAAGCGCACTATGAGGGTAACGCCGATATGGCATTCGTCGGTCGCGACTGGGATGCGTACGTCGAGCTTGTCTACGATTTAGAAGAGCACGAGCCGTATGCGATCGGCAACCGTTACGAGCATCTCGCACTCGAGGTCGACGGCGATCTTCCCGGCGTCTGCGAACGATTGAAGAGCGAAGGCGTGAAAATTCTGAAAGGCCCGAAGAAATCACCCGGCGGCACCCGGTGGATAGCGTTTGTCGAAGATCCCAACGGCATACCGGTGGAGCTTCTGGAGCCTAAGCCGCGCTAGGCGCGGACAGATCGATGCCGCCACAATAATGCGAGGGGATGCGATGTACGGCTCGATCAAGATCCGCGGCGCCCGCGAGAACAACCTCAAGAACGTCTCGCTCGATATCCCCAAGCGCAAGATCACCGTTTTCACCGGCGTGTCGGGCTCCGGCAAGTCGTCCCTGGTCTTCGGCACTATCGCAGCAGAAAGCCAGCGGCTGATCAACGAGACCTATCCGGCCTTCGTGCAGCAGTTCATGCCGCGCTACGGCCAGCCCGACGCCGACTCGCTTGAGAACCTCTCGGCCGCCATCATCGTCGATCAGCAGCGCCTGGGCGGCAATTCGCGCTCTACCGTGGCAACGGTCACCGACGCAGCCCAGATGCTGCGCATCATCTTCGCGCGCCTGGCCAAACCCCAGCTGGGATCACCCAGCCTCTATTCCTTCAACGATCCGCGCGGGATGTGCCCGGTCTGTGAAGGCATCGGGCAGGTGGCGGCCATGGATATGGACGCCGTCATCGACAAATCGAAATCGTTGAAAGAAGGAGCGCTGCTTCCGGAGGCTTTTTCAGTCGACAACTGGTGGTGGCTGATCTACGCTCGCTCAGGGCTCTTCGACATCGACAAGAAGATCAAGAATTACTCAAAGGAAGAGCTCAACAACCTACTCCACCTCGACGACGGCCGGAAAGTCAAGATTTCAAAAGAAGGCATCAACCTCACTTACGAGGGCGTAATCCTCAAGCTCAAGCGCGGCCTGGGCTCGAAGGACCCCGAGCAGCTCCGGCCGCATGTGCGCGCCGAATACGATAAGATATTCACCCGCGCCATCTGCACCGCGTGCCACGGCACCCGCCTCAACGAGCAGGCGCTGGCGAGCAAGATCAGGAGCAAGAACATTGCCGACTGCTCGGCCATGCAGGTTTCCGACCTTGGCCTGTTCATCCGGTCGATCAAGGCGCCGCAGCTTCAACCCATGCTCGATGCGCTGGCGGCGCGCCTGGACAACCTCGTGACCATCGGCCTGGGCTATCTCAGCCTCGCCCGCGAGAGCTCGACGCTCTCCGGCGGCGAGAGCCAGCGGGTCAAAATGGTGCGGCACCTGGGCTCCTCGCTCACCGACCTGACCTACGTCTTCGACGAACCCAGCGTTGGCCTCCACCCGCACGACGTGGGGCGTCTCGCCGGCCTCATGCAGCAGCTCAGAGACAAGGGCAACACGGTGCTCGTCGTCGAGCACAAGCCCGACATGATCGCCATCGCCGACCACGTCGTCGACTTGGGCCCGCGCGCCGGGAACAATGGCGGCGAGATCGTGTACGAAGGGCCGTACGAGGGTCTGCTCAAGTCCGGCACGCTCACCGGCAACCACATCAAAAAACATCAACCGATCAAGGTGGACAGCCGGAAGCCCGACGGCGCCCTCAAGATCAAGAACGCGAAGCATAACAACCTCAAGAACCTCAACGTTTCCATCCCGCGCGGTGTGCTAACGGTGGTGACGGGGGTTGCAGGCGCGGGCAAGAGCTCGCTGATCGAGGGCTGCCTGCCGCGGAGCTATCCAGAGACTGTGATCATCGACCAGGACCTCGCGCGCGGCTCGCGCCGGTCCAACACCGCGACCTATACCGGCATGCTCGACAACGTGCGCAAGGCCTTTGCCAAGGCGAACAGCGTCGACGCTGCGCTGTTCTCGGCCAACTCCAAGGGCGCATGCCCCGACTGCAACGGACTGGGTGTCATCTTTACCGACCTCGCACACCTCGACCCGATGGTCAGCGAGTGCGAGACCTGCGAAGGCAAGCGCTTCACCGATGAGGTGCTGAAGTACAAGCTTCGCGGCAAGTCGATTGGCGATGTCTACGAGATGCCGGTCGCCGACGCACATGTATTCTTCACCGAGCCGGCGATCAAGAAGATCCTGCAAGGGCTCGTCGATGTCGGGCTCGGGTACCTCACGCTCGGACAGCCCCTTTCGACGCTGTCCAGCGGCGAGCGGCAGCGGCTGAAGCTCGCGGCCGAGCTCGGCAAGTCGGGAAACATCTATGTCGTTGACGAGCCCACGACCGGGCTCCACATGAACGACGTCGACACGCTCATCGGACTCTTTGACCGGCTGGTGGATGCCGGCTCGACGGTCATCGTCGTCGAGCACAACCTCGATGTCGTCTCCCGGGCGGATTGGGTCATCGACCTCGGACCTGGTGCCGGCCACGACGGCGGCACCGTCGTCTTCGAAGGCCATCCAGCCGAGCTGGCACGACACAAGACATCGCTGACCGGCAAGTTTCTGGCAGCGCGCCATCTGAGCCGCTGAAGTGCCGCGCGAATCCAAGACCGGCGATGAACGTCGTCCTCACAGAATTGTCCAGCGCTTAGACGTTGGATGCGTTCTTGGGATGCAGCGTGCTCTTGTGATACCCGTAAAAGCCGTAGATCGCAGCGCCGACGGCGAACCACACCAAGAACCGGATCCACGTCGGGAGCGAGAGCCCGTAGAGTATCAAACCGGTGCACATGAGGAACCCGAGTACGCCGATGAGGGGCCCCGCAGGTGCGCGGAATGGACGCTTTGCGTTTGGCGCGACGACGCGCAGGATCACGATGCCGATGCTGACGATGGCGAACGCGGACAAGGTGCCGATATTGACGAGCTTGAGCAGATCGGCAAGCGGCACGATGAGGGCGAGAAACGCCACGACGACTCCGGTGATCATCGTGGTGCGCGCAGGCGTGAGGAACTTTGGATGCAGCGCCGACACAGCCGGCGGCAGCAGCCGGTCGCGCGACATGACGTAGAAGATGCGCGATTGGCCGAGCAACGATGTCAGCATCACGCTGATGTTGCCGACCATCGCGCCGATCGTCACCGACACGACCGGAAAGAATTGATTGCCCGCCAGCCGGACCGCCTGGCTCATCGCTGAGTCCGCCGCGATCTTGTTATACGGCACCACGCCGGCCGTGACGGCGGCGATGGCGACGAAGAGCAGACCGCCGATGAAGAGCGAGCCGACGATCGCGATCGGCACGTCGCGCTGCGGATTTTTGGACTCTTCGGAGGCGACGGTGACCGTATCGAAGCCGATGTAGGCGAAGAAGACGAGAGCGGCGCTCGCGACGACGCTGTGAAAACCGAGTGGCGCAACGCCGGTGAAATTGCCTGGATGGATGAAGTGCGTGCAGACGATGAGGAAGATGACGAACGAAGCGATCTGCACGACGACAAAGATGGCGTTGGTCGACGCGGATTCTTTGATGCCGATCGCGAGCAGCGCGCTGACGACGACGACCGATACGGCGGCGATGACATCGTACTGCGAATGCGCGAGATCGAATTGCATTAATTGGAGGTGCCAGCTGCCGATCGAGATCGGCCAAGGATTTGTGACGAGAGCCGCTGTCTGCATCGAGGACGGCACGACGAGGTGGAAGTAACCGAGCAGTTCTTGGAAATAGCCCGAAAATGACGATGCGACCGGTGCCGCGCTGATGCCGTATTCGAGAACGAGATCCCAGCCGATGACCCACGCGATGAACTCGCCGAGCGTGGCATACGCATACGTATAGGCGCTGCCGGCGACCGGAACCATCGACGCGAATTCGGCATAACAGAGCGCCACGAAGACGCAGGCCAGACCGGAGATCCCGAACGCGAGTATGACGCCGGAGCCGGCGGTCTGAATGCCGACGCCGACCGTGGGGAATATCCCGCCGAGCATCGTGCCGAGGCCGATCCCGATGAGCCCCCACACGCCGAGCACGCGGCGCAATTTGGGTCCCTCATGATCGGAGCGCAGACGGTCGAGCGGCTGGCACGCCGCCAGCCGCTTGAGAAACGCCGCCACGCTTTGCACGGACTCCTACCGGTATTTCACGACGAGAGTCTTGAGCTCGGTCATCTCTTCCATCGCGTAACGGACGCCTTCGCGGCCAAATCCGCTCTCCTTGACGCCGCCGTACGGGAAGTTGTCGACGCGGAGCGTGGGATAGTCGTTGCAGATCACGCCGCCGACGTTCAGCTCGTCGAATGCCTTGGCGATGCTGCGCACGTCGAACGTGAAGACGCCCGCCTGCAGGCCATACCGGGTTTCGTTTGCGCGCGCGAACGCTTCATCGATCGAAGCGACCGGCGCGATCGTGGAAACCGGCCCGAAGATCTCTTCGGCCTCCACCTTCATCGCGGGCGTCGTGCCGGTGAGAATCGTCGGCTCGAGCACGTTGAGACGGCGCGCGCCTCCGGCCAAGACTTTGGCGCCCGCGCGCACGGCCTCTTCGACCCACGCGCTGACGCGGTCGGCGCTCGCGGTGTCGATCATCGGGCCGACTAATGTCTCGGGGCTTGCCGGGTCGCCGACGTGCAGCGCCGCGGTCTCTTGCCGGAAGAGCGTGACGAACGCGTCGAAAACGGTCTGCTCCACGAAGATGCGCTGCACCTTGATGCAGACTTGGCCGGCGTGCGCGAACGAGCCAAGCGCACAGCGTTTCGCCGCCCATGCGACGTCCGCATCGGCGAACACGAGCGCGGCGGCGTTGCCCCCCAACTCCAACACGACTTTCTTCTTGCCCGCGACGGACTTCAAGTGCCAGCCAACCTTGGCCGATCCGGTGAACGAAAGCATCGCGATGCGCTCGTCCGCGGCGATTGTCTGCGCGACGCCGACCGGGCAATGCACCACGGAAAGTGCGGAAGCCGGAAGCCCGGCGTCGTAGCAGACGTCGGCGAGGAGCAGCGCGCTCAGGGGTGCTTGCGGCGGAGGTTTCAACACCACGGTGTTGCCCACCGCGAGAGCGGGCGCAAGTTTGTGTGCGACCAGGTTCAGGGGAAAATTGAACGGCGAGATCGCGCCGATGACGCCGATCGGGAAGCGGGCGACGATCGCTGTGTAGCCCTCGGTCGACGGCGCCAGATCGAGCGGCAGCATCTCGCCGCCGAAGCGCGTGGACTCTTCTGCGGCAAGCGTGAACGTGCTGACGGCGCGGTCTACCTCGATGCCGGCGTACGTTCGCGGCTTGCCGCTTTCGGCGATCATGAGATCGACGAACTCCGCGCGCCGCTCGCGCAGTCGTGCCGCGACGCCGAGCAGCAAGTCCTTGCGTTTGTAGCGTGGCCAGCGTCGAAACGAATCGAAGGCAGCGGATGCGGCGGAAATCGCGTCGTCGAGGTCTGCAGCGGTGCCGACGCCGATGGTGGCCACGACGCTGCCGTCGTACGGATTGATCACCGGCTCGGCTGTCGCCGTCGGCCTGCGCTCACCTGCGACCGGGAGCACGCGGTGCACGACCGCCGGATTCGCCGTGCTTGCGCTCACCGGTCGGCGAACCAGCCGCTCGGCTCGACCGCCAGGTTGACGTTGATCTGCTTGACCTCGGTGTAGGCGTCGTAGCCGTAGGTGCCGAGTTCGCGTCCGATGCCCGACTGCTTGTAGCCGCCCCACGGCGCTTCATTGTACGTGGGATGGTACGTGTTGATCCAGGTGATGCCCGCGCGCAGCTTGCGGATCACGCGGTGCGCGCGCGCTATGTCGTTCGTGAAGACCGCGCCGGCGAGGCCGTAGATCGTATCGTTGGCCATTTCGACGGCCTCTGCTTCATCCTTGAATTTCTGCACGACGAGCACGGGGCCGAATATCTCCTCTTGCACGATGCGCATCGACGGCTTCGTGTTCGAGAAGATCGTGGGCACGATGAAGTTGCCTTTAACCCCTAGCTCGCCGCCTAATCGTTCGCCCCCGCACTCAAGGGTGGCGCCCTCGGCGAGGCCGATCTTGATGTATGCCTCGACTTTTTCCTGATGCGCGCGGCTGACGATCGGGCCCATCTCGACCGTCGGGTCGAAGCCGTCGCCGACCACGATTTTCTTGGCTCGTTCGACGAGCCGTTTGACGAAGCGGTCGTGAAGCGTGTCTTGGACGATGAGGCGCGATCCCGCCGAGCAGACCTGACCCGCGTTTGCATAAATGCCGAAAAGCGCGTAGTCGATCGCCGTGTCGAAATCCGCGTCGGCGAAGACGATGTTCGGCGACTTGCCGCCGAGCTCGAGCGAGATCTTCTTGAGGTTGCCAGTGGCGGCTTGCATGATCGAACGTCCGGTCTTCGTGCCGCCGGTGAAGGCGATCTTGTCGACGAGGTCGGATGCGGCGAGCGCGTGACCCACCACCGCGCCCGCGCCGGTGAGGATGTTCACAACGCCGTTCGGAAAACCGGCTTCCTTTATCAGCACGGCGAGGCGCAACGCGGTGAGCGGCGTGAGTTCCGAAGGCTTGAGGATGCAGGCGTTTCCCGCGGCAAGCGCCGGCGCAAGCTTCCACGCGGCCATCAGCAGCGGATAGTTCCAAGGGATGATCTGACCGCAGACGCCGATCGGTTCGCGCACCGTGAAGCTTTGCGACGCGGCGGGCACGTCGAAGGTCTGGCCGTGCGGCTTCGTGGCAAGACCAGCGTAATAGCGGAAGCAATTCGCCGCATCGGTCATGTCGTATTGGGTTTCGCGCAACGGCTTGCCGTTGTTCAACGTCTCGAGACGTGAGAGCTCCTCGGCGTGCTCGTCGATGCGGTCGGCGAGTCTGTGGAGCAGACGCGCGCGGTCTTGAGCGAGCGACTCGCCCCAGGGTCCGTTTTGGAACGCCTCTCGGGCAGCGCGGATGGCCCGCTCGGCGTCCGCGAGCGTGCCTTCGGCGACTCGCACGATGAGCTCGCCGTTCGAAGGATTGATGCACTTGCTCGTACCACCGTCGGACGCGGCGCTGAATACGCCGTCGATGAACATGAGCGCGACGCCGTTTTCGCGGTGAAGATTCTTGAGCAGATCGTCCTGCATGGTCAACATCTGAACCCTCGTTTCCGGCGAGACGTCACGCGCTGAGCGTCTTGCGAGACATGGTTTCGAGCGAGTCGCCCAACGCCTTGCAGACGTACTCGATTTGCTCCTCCGTGATCGTGAGCGGCGGCTCGAAGCGGATGGTCCGCGCGTTCACAAGCGTGCCGGAGACGAGCACGCCGCGTTTGAGCATCTGCTTTCCCAGTTCGAAACCGAGTTCGTTCGTGACGAATTCGATCGCGATGAGAAGACCTTTGCCGCGCACGTCGCTCACGATGTTCGCGTGCCCTTCGACCGACTTGCGCAGGCCGGCGATGAACTTCGCGCCGATGACCCCTGCGCGCTCCGGCAATTTCTCTTCAAGCAGGACGTTGATGGTCGCGAGCGCCGCAGCGCACGCGAGCGGATTGCCGCCGAACGTCGTCGTGTGCAGAAACGGATTTTTGAAAAGCCGTGAGAAGACGGCTTTGCTTCCCACCACCGCCCCTGCCGGCATGACGCCGCCGCCGAACGCCTTTGCAAGGCAGATGAGATCGGGCGTGACGCCGTAGTGCTCGCAGCAGAACATCTTGCCGGTGCGGCCCATGCCGGTCTGAACTTCATCCAGCACGAGCAACGCGCCGTAGTCGTCGCAGAGCTTTCGCACGCCGGGGAGATAATCGTCGTCGGGCAGGTTCACGCCGCCTTCACCTTGGATCGGTTCGAGCACAACCGCGCCCGCCTCTTCGCCGACCATCCGCAATTTGTGCATCTCCGTTCGCAGTTCTTCGAGATCGTTGAACGGCACGTGTTCGACATTCGGCAGCATCGGGCCGAACGGCATGCGGAATTCGCCTTTCGCGCTGACCGAGAGCGCGCCAAAGCTTTTGCCGTGGAATCCTTTCGTGGCGGCGACGATGGTCGGTTTTTTGGGATCGTACGCGCGCGCCAATTTCAAGGCGGCCTCGACCGCTTCCGTGCCGCTATTGCAGAAGAAGGCGTATTCCAGGTTGCCGGGCGTGACCATCGAGAGCGTCTTTGCGAGCATGGCGCGCAGCGGGTCGAGCAGATCCTGGCTGTGCAGGGCCTGGCGTTTCAGCTGGTCGGTGACCGCCTTGACGACTTTCGGATGGCGATGACCCACGTTGAAGATGCCGAATCCGCCAAGGCAGTCGATGTACTCTTTGCCGTTGACATCGCGAAAGGCGTTCGGCCCGGCATCCTCCCATTCGACGGCTGCCGCCGCATGATCGACCGACAACGCCTTGCGATATTCGAGAAAACCCGGATTGACATGATCGCGAAATCCGTTCACGGTCTCCGCCGTGATCCACGCGGCGTCGTCGGGCGTGATCGCCGGCTTCGCGATAAGATCCAACACGCGTTGCGTGTATGCTATGGTTTCGCTATTCGAGTTCGTAGGAATTTGTTTTCTCCGTTTGTATTAGGGCAAGCATCGCTTGCCTACTGGGTAATGCGACGTGGGCAAGCGATGCTTGCCCTCCTACATTCTAATTCGTTACGCAAGCACCGCTTCGCAGCTTTCGGTCAGCCTCGTCAGTGCGATCTCCAATTCGTCGTCCTTTATCACGAGCGGCACCAGCACGCGGATGATGTCGCCTTTGGCGCCGGCCGCCATCAGCAGGAGTCCGCGGCTGCGGGCTTCGGCGACGATGAGCTTCGCGATCGTGGGCAGACCCGATGCGGGCTCATCGACGAATTCGACCCCCATCATCGCGCCCAACCCGCGCACATCCCCGACGTGTGAGAAACGCCGCTGCAACTCGCGCAGAGAGGCTTCGACTCGCAGCCCGATGGCGATGGCGCGCTCGACCAGATGTTCTTCCTCAAAAATGTCGAGCGCGGCGAGCGCGGCTGCGCACGCGAGCGGATTGCCCGCGTACGTTCCTCCTAGCCCGCCGGGACCGGGAGCATCCATGATCTCGGCGCGCCCGATAACTGCCGAAAGCGGCAATCCGGCGGCAAGACTCTTCGCGATCGTGATGATGTCCGGTTCGACGCCTGCGTGCTCGATCGCGAACATCTTTCCCGTCCGGCCGAAACCCGATTGGATTTCGTCGCAGATGAGAACGATGCCGTGACGCGTGGCGATGCGCCGCAGTTCCTGCAAATACTTCGGGGGCGCCGGCACGAAGCCGCCTTCGCCGAGCACGGGTTCGATGATGATCGCGGCGACACGATCGGGTGCCACTTCGGATTCGAAAAGCTCTTCGAGCGCGCCCAGTGCGCGTTCGGTTGTCCAACCGTGATACTCATATGGGAACGGCGCATGGTAGACTTCGCTGCAGAAAGGTCCGAAATGTTGTTTGTACGGATTGTTCTTGCCCGTCATCGTCAGGGCGAGCAGCGTGCGGCCATGGAAGCCGTGGTGAAACGCGATCACTGCGGGGCGGCCGGTGAACTCGCGCGCGATCTTCACCGCATTCTCGGTGGCTTCGGCGCCGGTCGTGAGCAGCAACGTCTTTTTCTTGCTCGGGCCGGGCGCGAGCTGGTTCAAACGTTCGGCTAAGCGCACGTACGTGTCGTACATCGCGACCTGAAAGCAGGCGTGTGAGAACCGGTCGAGTTGTGCGACGACGGCCGCACGGATTTTCGGGTGCGAATGCCCGACGTTGAGCACGCCGATGCCGCCGACGAAATCGTAATATTCGTTGCCGTCGACGTCCCAAATCCGCGCGCCTGACGCCCGGTCGACGAAGATCGGATGCGTGTTCCCGACTCCGCGAACGACTTCTGCCGCGCGTGATTCGAGCAGCGCCTCCGTAGGCGACGATGCAACGGCCACTGTTGAGTCCTTTCGTTTCATTATCGTCCGTAGTAGGGTGAGCATCGCTCACCCAAATGGGCAAGCGATGCTTGCCCTAGTACGCGATGCTCACCCTAGTACGGGATGCTTGCCCTATTACAGTACAATCCCGGGCAGGGAAACGCCACGTCGCCGACGCACAAAATTCGTCCGAAAGTTCGTGCGGCTTGCCCAAGGAGCATCGTGAACGTACGCGAGGCCCTGCAGATCGCC
>DATCBN010000016.1 GCA_036511855.1 Candidatus Eremiobacteraceae bacterium
ACATCGCGCAGAAGGAATGGATCTATCCGCCCGAACCGTCCATGCGCATCATCACCGACATGATCGAATATTGCTCCGAGCATGTGCCGAAGTGGAACACGATCTCCATCTCCGGCTACCATATTCGGGAAGCCGGCAGCACGGCCGCGCAAGAACTCGCCTTCACGCTCGCCGACGGCTTCGCATATGTCGAGGCCGGCATCAAGCGGGGTATGGACGTCGACGATTTCGCGCCGCGCCTGTCGTTCTTTTTCAACTCGCACTCCGACTTCTTCGAAGAGATCGCCAAGTTCCGCGCGGCTCGCCGCATTTGGGCGCGTCACATGCGCGAGAAGTACGGCGCGAAGAATCCGCGTTCGTGGACGATGCGCTTCCACACACAGACGGCCGGGTGTTCCGCCACGGCGCAGCAGCCCGACAACAACATCATGCGCACGGCGTTCCAGGCGCTCGCCGCGGTGCTCGGCGGCACGCAATCGCTGCACACCAACTCGCTTGACGAAGTGCTCGCGCTGCCCACCGAGAAGAACGTGCAGATCGCGCTGCGCACGCAGCAGGTCATCGCCTATGAAACCGGCGTCACCAACGTCATCGATCCGCTCGGCGGTTCGTACTATGTGGAGAAGCTCACCAACGAGATCGAAGCGGCGGCCGAGGACTACTTCCGGCGCATCGATGAGTTCGGCGGCGTCATCCCGGCGATCCACGCCGGCTTCTTCCAAAAGGAGATCGCCGACGCGGCGTACGTCTATCAGCGCGAGATCGAAAGCGGCGAGCGCATCATCGTCGGCGTCAATGAATTTGTGACGGACGAAGAGCAGCAAACTGGATTGCTGAAGATCGACCGCGCGATGGAGCTCGAACAGTGCAAGCGTGTGCAAGAATTCCGCGCCGGTCGCGACGGCGCTAAGGTCGAAGAAGCGCTCGCCGCGTTCAAGCGTGCCGCAGAAACCGAAGAAAACCTCATGCCGCACTACCTCGACTGCGTGAAGAGCAACGCCACGTTGGGTGAGATCTCCGAAGCGCTCGTGCCGATCTTCGGCCGCTACCGCGAACCGGCGTTCATCTAATGCCGGAACGGCCGATCCGCATTCTCGTCGCCAAAGCGGGCCTTGACGGTCACGACCGCGGCGCGAAGGTGATCGCACGCGCGTTGCGCGATGCGGGCGTCGAAGTGATCTATACCGGCCTGCATCAGACGCCCGAGCAAGTCGTGGAAGCGGCCATACAAGAAGACGTGGACGGCATCGGCCTGTCCGTGCTCTCCGGCGCACACATGACGCTGTTCCCGCGCATCAAAGAGCTGCTCGACAAAGAAGGCGCGAGCGACATCGTGCTCTTCGGCGGCGGCACCATTCCCGACGAAGACGTGAAGCCGCTGCTCGCCGCGGGCATCGCAGCCATCTTCACCCCGGGCACGCCCATCGCGACCACCATCGACTTCGTGCGCCGCGCGTGCGGTCATCGCGCGGGAGTTTGACCTTCGCGATTAGGCAGAACTTGACGTCGAAAAAAATTCGGGTGCGTTTCGCTCCGAGCCCGACCGGCTTTTTACACGTGGGCGGCGCGCGGACCGCATTGTTCAACTGGCTGTTCGCGCGTCACAACGGCGGCGAACTCGTGTTGCGCGTGGAGGACACCGACACCACGCGCAATCGCGACGAATTCACGCAAGGCATCTACGACGGATTGCGTTGGCTTGGCATTTCATGGGACGAGGGCCCGGATATCGGCGGTCCGTTTGGTCCGTACCGCCAAAGCGAACGGGTCGACACGCATCGCAAAGCCGCGCAGAAGCTGCGCGCGTCCGGCCACGCCTACGATTGCTTCTGCGCAGCCGTCGCCGAAGCTCCTGGCGCGGACGGTTCTCAGGACAGCGAGGCGGCCGTATGTTCGTGCGCGTCCTTGAGCGAGCCTGAGCGCGCGGCGCGAGTGGCCGCCGGCGACGCCCCGGCACTGCGTATGAAAGTAGATGCAAACCGAGCTATTACAGTTCCCGACCTGATCCGCGGTGACGTTACATTTCCTGCAGGCACCATCACGGACTTTGTGATCGTGAAACGGGATGGGGGAGCGCTGTACAACTTCGCCGTGGTCACCGATGACTATAACATGGGCATCACCCACGTCATCCGCGGCGAAGAGCACTTGGCTAATACGCCCAAGCAGCTCCTCATATACGAAGCGCTCGGTCTTGAGCCGCCGGCATTCGCTCACATCCCGATCATCTTAAACGAGCAGCGCCGCAAGCTTTCCAAACGCGACGGCGCCGCATTCGTCAACGATTACCAGGCGCAAGGTTATTTGCCGGCCGCGCTCGTCAACTTTCTCGTGCTGCTGGGCTGGTCGCCCGGCGAGAATCGCGAGCTCTTGACGCTCGACGAGATGGTGCGCGAATTCTCACTCGAAGGCGTCGTCAAACATCCCGCCATCTTCGACGTCGCCAAGCTCGGCTGGATGAACAAAGAATACCTTCGCACGGTGCCGGTTCCCGAACTCGCGCGCATGGTGATCTCGCTCTTGCCAACGGTGATGCCGGATGCGACGCGGATCGATCCGGCATATGTCGAGCGCGTCACGGCACTTTTCGCCGCGCGTGTGCATACCATCGTCGAGATCATCGAGCAGGGATCGTATTTCTTCAATGAGGCGGCGCCGACGCCGGCGCCCGAAGCGATCGCAAAACACTGCGCGGCGCCGGACACGATCGAATTGTTGACCGCCATCCGCGCAGTCCTTTCCGCCGTCGCCGATTTCAGCGTGGCCGGCATCGAAGCGGCGATCCGCGGCCTTGCGGAGACTCGGAACATGAAGGCTGCCGCATTTATCCATCCATTGCGCGTCGCGTTGACCGGTCAAGCGGTCAGTCCCGGCATCTTCGAGGTGACATCCATTCTGGGCCGCGTGGCGGTTCTCGGGCGGATCGACGCGCTCTTGGCGCGCCTCGAACGCGCCACGGCTGCCCCGCAGTGAGCGCGCGCGCCAGGGCCGTCGTGCTCGCCGCCGGCAAGGGCACGCGCATGAAAAGCCGCAAGCCCAAAGTGCTGCATGAAGTTTGCGGACGAACCATGCTCGAGCACGTGCTCAATGCAGTACGTGCGGCCGGCGCAAGCGATGTGCTCGCGGTCGTCAATCCGGAATTGAACGATGCGTGCGCGGCGCTCGGCGTCGCCACCGTTATCCAAGAACCGCAACACGGCACCGGACACGCGATGCAGTTGGCCATGGCCGCGCTCAAAGGCGACGACTTACCCGTGCTCGTCGTCAGCGCCGACATGCCGCTGCTCACGTCTGCGCTCTTGGGTTCGGTCGTCGACAAGCAGACTTCCGATGGCGCCCCGCTTGCGATGCTCACGGCCCACGTGCCGCTGCCCACCAATTTCGGGCGCATCGTGCGCGACGGCGACCGCGTGACTCGCATCGTCGAGAACGTGGACTGCACGCCCGAGCAGCGTGCGATCGACGAGGTCAACGCGGCTGTGTATTGCTTTGAATCTCAAGCGCTGCGCCGGCATCTCGCGCAGCTCAAGCCGAACAACGCGCAGGGAGAGCTGTACCTCACCGACTGCATCGCGGCTATCGTGGCCGAGGGCGGCCGCGTGGAGACCGTCGTGTGCGAAGACCGGCGGCTCGTCATGGGGGTCAACAATCGCGTCGAATTGGCGGCGGCGCGTGCCGTGATGCAAGAGAGCATTCTCGAGACGCACATGCTGGCCGGCGTCACGATCGCGGATCCCGCGTCGACGTATGTCGACATCGGCGTCGAGTTGGAAGCCGACGTCACCGTTCTGCCGCAATCGCACTTCCGCGGCGCGAGCCGGGTTGCCCGCGGCAGCGTGCTCGGCCCGGGCGTGCAGCTGGACAACGCACAGATCGGCGAAGATTGCGAGATCAGTTGGTCGGTCATCGAGAATTCGATCGTCGGGGCGCACGTCAGCATCGGCCCATACGCGCATCTGCGCGGCGGTGCGGTCGTAGAAGACGGCGCGCACATCGGCAACTTCGTGGAGCTGAAGAAAACGCGGATGGGGCGCGGCTCCAAAGCCGGTCATCTCGCGTATTTGGGCGACGCCACGCTGGCCGCGAAAGTGAACATCGGCGCGGGCACGATCACGTGCAATTACGACGGAAAGAACAAACACTCGACCGAGATCGGCGAAGGCGCGTTCATCGGTTCGAACTCGTCGCTCGTCGCGCCGGTGAAAATCGGGGCCGGCGCGATGACGGGCGCCGGTTCCGTTGTGAATCGCGACGTGGCGCCGGGTGAACGCGTCGCCGGCGTGCCGGCGCGCCCATTGCCGAAAAAGCCCAAAAAATGATCGACTCGCATCTCGGCTGGTTCTTCGCCGGCGGCTTTGCCGTGACCGCGGGCGCATTGTTCTGGCGCATGAGGTATCACATCGACGAACTTGCGCGCCGCGCAGAACGGGCGGAGAAGCGGTTTGACCTGCTGCAGCACGTCGTGCCGGCGCTCACCGACGTCTCAGCCGAGTCAACGGGCGCAGCGTGCGCACGGATCCTCGAACGGCTCAACGCGTTGATTCCAGCCGACGTGCTGCTGTGTTTTTTCAATGACGATGGGCGCCTCGTGCTCGGCGCGAAGTCCGGCGCCGGCTATGCCGGCTATTTGAGAGAAGGCGAAGCGTATGAAGGCGCCACTCTCGTTCATTGGGTGCGGGATCGTGGGAAGGCCGCAATCGTCGGACCGGCCCCGGTAGATATTCCCGACGTCATCGATTTATCGAACGATCCTGAATCCACGAAACTCGGCGTAGGACCGCTCGCGGGCAGCCGCGATCGCGTCTGGGCGCTGGCGGTTCCGCTCAAACGCGGTCGTGGCGAGGGTCGGCAAGAGGAGATCGTTGGCGTGATCTACGCGGAGCGCGCGAAGAGCGAACCGTTTACCGCAGACGACGCGCTCACCGCGGTCACCGTCGGCACGCTTGCGTCCGACGCGCTGCAGCGCGCACGCTTCGCCGATGGAATGCGGCGTTCGTCGAACATGGACCCGTTGACAAAATTGCTTACGCCTGCGGCATTTCGTCAGCGCCTTCGGGATGAAGTTGACGGCCGGCGGTTCGCCGATGCGTACGCGAGCCGCGACCTCGCATTATTCTTCATCGACACCGACAATTTCAAGGCCTGGAACGATACCTTCGGACATGCCGCCGGCGATAAATTGCTGCGAGCGCTCGCCGACATCTTCGGCGAGACGGCGCGCGCCTATCACGGATTCGCCGGCCGTAACGGCGGCGATGAGTTCTGCATCGCGTTGCTCGACCGGCGCAAAGAAGAAGCTGTAAAATTCGCCGACGCGATGAGAGTCCGCGTGGGCAACACCGATTTTGCAAAACAGCTCGGCATCGGCGCGGCCGACGGTACACCCGTGACGTTGAGCATCGGCGTAGCGCACTATCCGAACGACGTCGCCGTGGACGAACCGCAGGCCGCCGGAAAATTGCTCGAAGCCGCCGACGCACGCATGTACGAGGCCAAGCGCGGCGGGCGAAATCGCGTCGCGTTCAACATCGGACGGCCCCTGCCACGCAAGCAGCCCGTTCCGGGCGAAGGTCCGATCCCAAGCTTCTAAACCGTGACCGTACTAGGGCAAGCATCGCTTGCCCATCGGGCGCTTGCCCGCTTGACGCCGACGACATAGTACACATTCGAACGAGCGTGCCATTGCAAAACGCAAAGGCGCTGACAGGATACTGCCGGAACGGGGAACTATTCGCAAATAGCATCTCTACCCGAGGAGGGATACCGATGAAGAATTTTAGTTTTGCGGTCGCTGCCGCAACTTTGCTTGCATGCGGCGCGGTCGCGCTCGCCAGCCCGGCGATGGGCCCGACGGTCTTCACCCCCGACACGATCAAGTGGATGCCGGGTACCGGCCAGATTCCGTCAACGGTTGGCGTGGCCGTCCTTGAAGGCGATCCGTCGAAACCAGGGCCGTTCGTTCTGCGGCTCAACATCCCGGACGGCACAAAATTCCCGGTGCACTACCACGACGACACCGAGCGGCTCACGATCATCTCAGGCACATTCATGGCTGGAATAGGTACGACGTTCGACGAATCAAAATTGATCGCGTTGCCGGCAGGTTCGTACTGCATTCTCCCGGCAGGTCTCCGTCACTACGCCATGGCTAAGGGTCAGACAGTCGTGCAGCTGGCCGGGATGGGCCCCTTCGCGATGAAGAAAGACTCGATGTAAGTCCGTTCCCGTTTAAAAGTAGTAGGGTGAGCAATGCTCACCCTATTTTTTGCGTATCGACTGCAGTCGATGGGGCAAGCGATGCTTGCCCTAGTACAGCGGCCCTCCTACAGCGGCCCTCTTACAGCGGCCCTACTAGACGGCTACGGTTTTATTGCTGCCAGTTTTGCAGCCGCGAGCGCGGCGTTAAGCGACGCGACGTCGTTGCTGACAAACGAGTGGTACGTTCCGTCGGACGCGACGAACAGCGAGTGCAGCGTGGCGCCTTCTAAGATCAACGCCGAGGTTGGCGGTTGAAAGCTGCCGCTCATCGATCCCATGAGCGATTGCTGACGCTCGCGCAGCATGTCTGGTAGAAAGTCGTCATCCTGGTCGCCCTGCGGATTGGATGTGAACTCCCGGCGGAGATTCACCAGCGCGGTCTGAACGGCGTCGATCTTCGCCGCAAGCGCTCTGTTGCCGCCGGCCGCTTTGCGCCGGTCCGCGAGCTGCGTCTGCAGCGCATCGAGCGAGTTGAGATCGCTGTCCACGCCGGAGAAGTCGCCGTAGAGCGTCGAGAGATAACCGCGGCGCGCGTTGTAGTCCCTCTCCGACCACGATCCGCGAGGATCGGCTTTTACGTCGATGGTCTGCGTGTATTCCCGCCCGCCGATCGTCAGATGCGCGGTGTACGTTCCTGGGACTACCTCCGGCCCAGAGCCCGGTCCTCGATTCCACTTCGGCGCGGAGTTCCAACGGACCGGAGCATCGGACGTGAGATCCCATGCGACGCGGTTCACGCCGACGACGTTTGGCAGATTCGGCACGTGTTTGCCGTCTTGATCGTGAGTGCCGGCAATCGATCGCACGACGTGGTCACCCGGTCCAACTATCTGAAGACTCGGCGCGGGGCTCGACACGCTGCTCTGGTAGTACGTCAACAGCGCACCATAATCGGGGTCGGCGCCGTCAAACGAACTGGGTCCGCCATTAGGCGTCTGAAATGCGGACTGCGAGAACAGATACGCGGTGCGTGCGCGGAAAAACGTTGGCGTGCTTGCGGCTTGCGCGCTCGTCAAGCCCTGCAGCGCGGCCAAGTCGTCGAGAATCCATAACGAGCGGCCGTGCGTTCCGACGAGCAAGTCGTCAAAGTCAGGCTGGATTTGAATGTCTCGGACCGACGCGGCCGGCAAATTCAATTGCAAGCTGCGCCACGAAGCGCCGGCATCGAGCGACATCCAGATGCTCTGCTCCAGCCCGGCGTACAAGACGTTGCCGTTGACCGGATCTTGCCGGACGACGTGCACGAATTGATCGGACGGCAGATTAGCGGTGATGGAACGCCACGTCTTGCCGTAGTCGGAGGTCGTGTACACGTACGGCCGGCGGTCGCCTTCGAAGTGACGGTCGACCGCGGCAAAGGCGG
>DATCBN010000017.1 GCA_036511855.1 Candidatus Eremiobacteraceae bacterium
CTGCCGTAACCATTGCCGCCGAACGGCGACTGGTTGTAGCCGCCGATGGATGGCTGACCGAATCCGCCTTGGAAGCCTCCCTGAAATCCGCCCTGGCCGAACCCGCCTTGACCGAAGCCGCCTTGAGAGACGCCGTTCTGACCGAAGCCGCCCTCTTGGACGCCGACGTTGCTCGGCTGCGGATTGAACACCGACGACGGCGCCACTTGCCCGCTGGCGTTCGTCAAAATGCCGACGACTTCGGAGACGTCTGCATAACGCAACCGAATCATCTTTGTGACTTGCACGTTCGAACTCGGCGCCGGTGTCGGGCGCGAGTACGATGACTGCGGACTGCCGAACTGCGGCTGCTGGCCCGGCGCCGGCGGCACGTCGACCACGTAGACGCCGCCGGGCGATGTGGAGATCAGCGGATGCACGGGCGACGTGAGCGCGAACGTGATGGTCAACGTGGTGCCGAATTGCTGCAGTGCGACCGTCTGCACGTTCCCTACATTCACCGACTCGAGCGTGGGCACGTTTGGCGACGCGCTGGCGCCCGTTATCTGTAATATGTAGTTCGTGGTGGCCGCCACCGTGCTCGGACGCATGGCGACCTGGCCGTTGAACTGCAAGAGCACCCGCGTGTGCCCGTTCGGCAGTTGCTGCGATTGGATTCCGACCAGCACCGGTGCCGCGGCGAGCGCAGGACCGGCCAAGGCGACGATCAGCACGCTCAACGCGGTGATGATCGATCGCACGCTATTCATGGGTTTGGCTTCGCGGTTGAGAGGCCCGTGCCTGCCCTACGCGCATCGTCGGATGAATGGACGCTGAACAAGCGTAGCAAGCCAATCATCACGATGTTGGCCACCATGCTAGAGCCGCCATATGAGACGAAGGGCAGCGTGATACCGGTGAGCGGCACGAGGCCTACGACACCGCCTACGATAACAAATACCTGAATTCCCAGGATTGCCGCGAATCCCGTCGCTAGCAATCCTGTGAATCGGTCGTCTGCGAAAAACGCGATGCGTAGACCGCGCATGACGAGCGAGAGATATAGCGCTAGGAGCGCGAATCCGCCAAGCAAGCCGAATTCCTCAGCCCAGGCCGCGTATACATAATCGGTGGCCGCGTCCGGAATGAAACCGGGCTGCCCCAAATGATAACCTGTTCCAAGCAGTCCGCCTGCAGCCAACGAAAAGAACCCTTGCTCGGGTTGGTAACCACGTCCGAGCGGATCGCTCCATGGATCGAGCCATCCTTCAACGCGCGCGCCGACATACGAGTAGTGCGCGGCGACGAACCACGCGCCGGCCGCGAAGATCATCGCGAACAGGAAAACGAGATCTGCGCGCCGCGACGCCGCGTAGAGCATGATGAGAAAAATGCCGAGGAAGAGCGCCGCCATCCCCACGTCGCGCTGAAACGCAAGACTGACGATCGAGATGCCCCAACCGAGCACGAGCGGGCCGAGCAGCCGCGCATTCTCTCTGAGATGGGTGAGCGGCGTGGCTGCGATCGCAAGGCCGTTCTCGGCGAGATACGCCGCCATGAAGAACACCATGAACAGCTTCGCGATTTCGACTGGCTGCGCGTTGAACCGTCCGATGCTGAACCACAATCGGGCCCCGTTGACCTCATGGCCGAAAAACCGCAGCAAGACGAACAGCAACAGCGACGCCGCCACCCACGGATAGACGACGGCCGCGAGGCGGCGATAGCGCGCGAAGAGCGGACGGCAGACCAGCACGACCGCGATTCCCAGCAACATCCATTGCGCTTGATGGCCCGCAAGGTCCGCGTCGAGACGCGCGACGACGAGCAATCCGACGCAGCACAACGCCGCCACCAACGGCAGCAGGGCCGGATCGCCGTCCGGTTCAGTCATGCCCCAAATCAAGAAGCCCGCACCGACGAGCGGGATGGGCCACCAAGCGATCGGGCCGTCAAGCGGGAGCAAAACGATGAGAGCAATGGCGCATCCGGCCACCACCACGAAGAGCGGCGCGTCGCTTCGCCTGAACCGAAGTGAGTTTATCGCAGCGAGTGCTCGCGCCACTGATTGACGATGGAATACGCTTCGTCGACGGAGCTCACCGGCAGACCAGCGCCGATCTCGCTGCGTGCCGACGCGCTCAACGTTGAAGCTTGAATGCCGAGATGGCCGCGCTCGACATGGAGCGGCACGCCAAGCACCGATATCGGAAGCCCGCCGTACAGCGTGACCGAGCCGCCTTGATCGACGCCGAGGTAGAGGTGGCTGTCGGATTCGCGCACGGCGACGGCGGCGAGCGTGGCCACCCAAAATAGGCCGAACGCGAGGAACAGCGCGGCGATTTGCATGCGCGAATTGCGCCGCAATCCGACTTTATCTTTTTGCGTGCCGTGCTCGGTGGCGTCGCGCACGAACACGACGGTGGCGTTGTCGGAACTCCCAAGCGCGCGCGCACCGCCGACGATGCGCTCGGCGATCAAATTCGGCCGGTCGTTAGCGCTCACGTAGGTGTGGAGATCGTTTCGCGCGACGCCCCGGCAAGCACCGTCGGTGCAGAGCAGCAAGGCGTCGTGTGGGAAGAGCGTGTAGTGCGTTATTTTTGGCGGCGTGTTCACGGCCGGCTCGAGGCCGAGCGCGCGCGTGAGAAGCGGCGGCGCAATGCTGAGACGATCCGCCCCCTGACCCGTTCCGCTGGGGACAAAGTCGGTGACGATCGATTCGTCAGTGGTGAGCTGCACGAGTTCGCCGCGCCGCATGAGGTAGGCGCGCGAATCTCCGATGTGGGCGACGAACGCTTCGTCGCTGACGATCAACACGAGGCTGCAGGTGCACCCCGAGCCGACATAATCGTCGCTGCCTCCGCTTATGCGAAGCAGGCGATCGTTGGCGTCGGCGAACGCGCCGACGAGAAGCTCGCGCAAGTCGTTGCGAGTGAGGCTGCGCGACGGAACCGTCGCTCGGCGCAGCTCGCGCCTAACATGATCTCGTACGGAGTCGATGACGACCGTGGCCGCGGACATGCCCTGTGGACGTCCGAATCCGTCGGCAACCGCGAGTAACGTGACGTTCTTGTGCAGCTGTTCCGCGCACCAAGCATCATCGTTTAACCGCTGGGCTGTACCGACGTCGGTGGTCACCGCGACTTCCATCCGAGCCGACGACCTTTCGAAAAGGCTAGTGATGCGCGCGCCCCGATCGCGCGATTCCTTGGAACACAATTTGGTTGGTTCCGAGGCCAATCCTGTCGCCGCGCCGGAGCGCAGTAGGTGTTTCGATTCGTTCGCCGTTGACGAAGGTCCCATTTGTGGACGCCAGGTCTTCGATGCTGGCGATGGTGCCATCGCAATGCAGGCGTGCATGCCACTTGCTTACGGCAGCGTCGTCGAAGGGAACAACGCAATCACGAGCTCGACCCAACAGTGCGCCGTTCTCAACATCGACCCGCTGCACGGGTTGACCTGGTCTGCGGACTTCGATGCGGGCGACGAGGCGACCGACGCTTTCTTCAGGATCGCGAGGCGTCCGGCGGCGATGCCGGCCGTCTCCAAACGCCCACAGCGCGACAGCCGCGATCGCCACCGTCACAGCGAGCGACACCCAACGGATGACCAGCGGATCGGTCATGCCGGCCGACGTTCAAGCCGGGCGTAGAAAAATCCGTCGGCGCCGTCAATGCCCGGAACGATCTGCAGATACGGCCCTCGCATCCGAATTTCAGAGCCGGTTCCTTCCGGGGATTCCCGAGCGAGGGTGATCGGGACTGCTTGCCACTCCCGGTTCGAAACGAGAAACGCGTCGACCGTCTCTTCATCTTCTTTCTCATGCGTCGAGCACGTCGCGTAGACCAGCGTGCCTCCTGGTTTCACCTTGGCCGCCGTGCTTGCGAGGATCGCTCGCTGAACAGGCGAGAATCTTGCCGGATCATCCGGCCGCTTTCGCCAGCGAGCATCGGCGCGCCGCCCGAGCACACCCAACCCGGAGCACGGCGCATCCACGAGCGCACGGTCGGCGCCGTCGGGCACCGAATCAGGCAATGCCGTGCGAGCGTCCGCGCGCACCACGGTGTTGCTGGATTGGCGCGCGCCGTCTCGGCGCAAGACGGCAAGCTTCGAATCGTCATCGTCCACCGACACCACGCGTCCGCGGCCGCCGAGGCGTCCGTTGATCATGCCCGTCTTGACGCCCCTTCCTGCGCAGATATCGAGGATCGTTTCGCCCGGCTGCGGGTCGAGAAGGTGCACCGCCAACTGACTCTCTTCGCTCTGGACCGTATATGCGCGAGCGGCGTCGGTGAGGGAATCGACGATCGCGGTTTCCGGCACGCCGTATTGGCCGGGTTTCGCGCCGGGCGGCGGGCTCTGACCCGCGCTCATCCGCACCGCGCGCCGCGGCGCACCGTTGAGTCCTTCGGCGGCACGCAGCGCGTCGTCGAATCCGAAGCGGGCGATGAAGTGAGCGGCGATCCAATCGGGAAGCGATGCGTAGATGCCGAGCGCGCTCGCGGGATCGTCAGCGGATGGCCGCGGCGGCTTGAGCCGCTCGATCGCGATCTTTCGCAACGCAGCATTGGCGAGCCCGGCCGTACCCGCGTGGCCGTGCGATCTCGCGAGCTTCACGCTCTCGTCCACCGCGCCGTGCGCGGGCACGCGGTCGAGATACAGCAATTGATACGCGCCGAGCAGCAGAACCCAGCGCAGCGGCGGGTCCAGGCTTTCGAGCGGCCGGCGAAGCGCGGTCTGCACCGACCACGCGAGTGCACGCTGCATCTTGAGGGTG
Organism: Candidatus Eremiobacteraceae bacterium; assembly: GCA_036511855.1. NCBI lineage: Bacteria > Bacillati > Vulcanimicrobiota > Vulcanimicrobiia > Candidatus Eremiobacterales > Candidatus Eremiobacteraceae > Candidatus Eremiobacteraceae bacterium. Next base: position 4,757 of record DATCBN010000017.1, read on the forward strand.
CCGTAAGCGAGTTCGGTGGCGAACGCGGCGTCGCGCGGAGCGAGCTTTGCGACTTTTAGTTCGGCGTCGAGGTCGCCGGTTGAATCGCCGCCCCGCAAGAGCGAACGCAATGCGGCGTCACGTGCGGTCACACGCGAAGCCCGCGCGCGAACTCTCGGCCGCTCATCTGGCGTTTGCCTTCGGGAATGACGGTTGTCAACCGCAGCGCGCCGTCTACCGTGGCGACGATCGGCTCACCGTCCGCGGTCATGCTCAAAGTGCCGGGCGGTCCTGTGGGCGGGCGGCTTTCGGAACATGCGGCAAGGATTTTCAGCCGCCTCCCTTCGTGCGAGATCCACGCGCCTGGTTTGGGAGAAAACGCCCGCACGCGATCGGCGAGCTCTTGCGACCGCTCCGTGAATCGAAGCTCGAGGTCCGGCTTTGAGATCGGCCGCGTGTACGTCGCTTGTGATTCATCTTGCGGCATGCGCACAAGTTCGCCGCGATGAAGTAGATCGAGTGCGGCGAGCAGCGCTCGCGCGCCGATCTCCGACAGACGGTCGTGCAGCGCCCCGTAATTCTCGTCGGGCTCGATGTCCGTCGCGGCTTGCAGCGCGATGTCGCCGGCGTCCATGCGCGCCGCCATCCACATGATCGTGACCGCGGTGGTCGCGTCGCCTGCGAGCAATGCCGCCTGGATCGGCGTCGCACCCCGGTACTTCGGCAGCGCGCTTGGATGCACGTTGAGCGCCGGCATCGCTGGATTCGTGACGAGCGCGGCGGGAAGGATCTTCCCGTACGACGCGCACACGAGCGCGTCTGCCTGAAGTGCGATCACGCGTCTCACGAAGTCACCGTCCAGTTTCACCGGCGTTTCAACCGCGAGCCCGATTTCGCACGCTGCATCTTTGACCGGCGATGGCGACATGGACAATCCGCGACCCGATGGTTTGTCGGGTTGCGTGACCGCAAGGACGACGTCGTGCTCATCTGCGAGTGCGCGCAGAATCGGCACGCCAAAGGCCGACGTGCCGAAGAAAATGACGCGAAGTGCCTTTGCCACTTTAGGCCTGTAGTTCGTGACTGGCCTCGGCCTCCGCCTGAATTTCGACTGGAACGGCCTCGCGGATGTCGGTGGCTTTGTCGATGATCAAGATCCCGTCGAGGTGATCGACTTCGTGCTGAAAACATCGGGCGAGCATGCCCTCAGTCTCGAGACGCATTTTCTTGCCGTGACGATCGAGGCCGGTCACCGTGCATTTCTCCGCTCGCGTGACGTCGCCGATCTTTCCCGGTATGGATAAGCAGCCTTCGGTGGCCACGGATTCGCCTTCGAAATCGGAAAGCACGGGGTTGATGATCGCGAACGGCCCCTCGTCTTCGCCGACATGGACGACGATGATGCGTTTGGCGATGCCGACTTGCGGTGCGGCAAGACCGATTCCGGGCGCCTCGTACATGGTTTCGAACATGTCATCGATCAGTTGCTGGGTGAGCGGCATCTTCAATTCGAGCTCGCTGACCTTCTTCGACACTTTGCGAAGGATCGGATCGGGCTCGATGACGATGCGGCGTTTGTAGGCCATTGCTCTCCGTTGTGCCGGGATTACAGTATATACTGCGACAAATCGTGGTCTTTGACGATGTCCGCGAGACGCTCCTCCACGTATGCGCGGTCGACGACCACATCGCCGGCGCGCTCGGGCGCCTCGAACGATACGCCTTCCAGCACCCGCTCCAACATCGTGTGGAGGCGGCGCGCGCCGATGTTCTCGGTGCGCTCGTTGACGAGCGTCGCGAGTTCGGCGATGGCGTCGATGCCGTCATCCGGAAATGACAGCGTCACGCCGTCGGTGGCCAAGAGCTGGCGGTATTGCTCGATCAGCGCGTTCTTGGGCTGCGTGAGAATGGTTTTGAAGTCGTCCTTGGTGAGGCTGTCCAACTCGACGCGGATTGGGAAACGACCCTGCAGTTCTGGGATGAGGTCGCTCGGCTTACTGACGTGAAACGCCCCGGCTCCGATGAACAACACGTGATCCGTCTTCACCGGACCGTGTTTGGTGATGACGGTCGATCCCTCCACTATAGGAAGTATATCGCGCTGGACGCCCTCCCGGGAGACGTCGGGTCCTCGCGAACCATCGCCGCCACCAGCGATCTTGTCCATCTCGTCTACGAAGATGATGCCGTTCTCTTCCGCGCGCCGCACGGCTTCTCGCTTGAGCACCTCGGTATCGACGAGTTTCGCCGCTTCTTCTTGGGTGAAAACGCGGCGCGCGTCGGCGACGGTGACCCGCCGCTTGGTCCGCTTCTTCGGCAAGATCGATCCGAGAATATCGCCCATGTTGCTTCCCATCTCGTCCATCTGCGCGCCGCCGAACGCACCGACGATCTGAGGCGTTTCTTCCGTTTCGATTTCAATCATCCGGACGTCGTAAAATCCCGAACGAAGTTCGTCTTTGGTCTGGCGGCGTTTAGCTTCGATGTCCTCCGAGCGCGGCGGGGCCGGCGCGTCCGCGGCCGCGCTCTGCTGCGGGCCGCCGAGCATAGCGTACAGACCCGTCAAGGGATTAGCCGCGGCGGAATGTGCCTTCGTGGAGGGCTCGAGGATGTCCACAAGACGCTCGAGCGCTAGTTCTTCTGCTGCATCGCCGGTTTCAGCGATGCGTTCGGCTCGCACCATGCGGATGGCGGCCTCGACCAGATCGCGGACCATCGATTCCACATCGCGCCCGACGTAGCCGACCTCTGTATACTTCGTAGCCTCGACTTTTACGAACGGTGCACTGACGAGCACCGCAAGCCGGCGCGCGATCTCGGTCTTGCCGACGCCGGTGGGACCGATCATCAATATGTTCTTCGGAATGACTTCGTCGCGCATCTCGCCCTGCAGGCGTTCGCGGCGGTACCGGTTGCGCAACGCGACTGCCACTGCGCGCTTGGCTTGAGCCTGGCCCACGATGTAACGGTCGAGTTCGGCGACAATGCGCGCTGGTGTGAGGTCTTGCGGATGCATGTCTATTACTGCGCGAGAGGCATGACGACTTCCGTCCGGTACTCGTGCGGACCGGCGACTTCCGTCGGATCGTTCAGATAGATCTCCCAATTCGGCCCGGCTTGGCGCTTGCCGTTCTTGGCGGCCCAATCGGCGAGCGCCGCGCCAGCGTCGGGCAAGCGTTCGTACGGTCCGATGTGCACGGTCGAAGCTACCGGCCCCGCAGGGAGTTCTCCGGCGATGACTCGCTCGCTGCCATCCGCCGCGTTTGCGATTGGCATCCCGGCTTCGAGGTCGATATTCGCACCGTCGATCTTATGATACCGCGTATATGGCATGCCGGCCGGCTGGATGCCGTGCTCGCGCAGATGGCCGCCGACGGCCGAGAGAAATTCGCCGATCGATTGCGCGATTTGTGGAATGGTCGTCGCGCCGCGAACAAAGAGCGTAGGTTGTGCGGCGACAGTCTTCGTTGCGATTTCGTAGGCCATGGCCCAGCTATTCTGGGCGTCGGTTGCCTCACCCCGCCACGTGGGGGCTGTACTAGGGCAAGCCTCGCATGCCCAGTTCTGCAGGAGGGTGAGCAACGCTCACCCATGGGCAAGCGATGATTGCCCTCCTACATAATCGGAATTGGGTTTACTCTTGGTCCGAGCCCGGCATGTCGACGCGCCACATCTTGGCCGGGTCGGTCTCGAACGGATAGATGTGAACCATCCAGTTGAACAATACCGGTTGGAACCGTCCGTTCGCGGCGTCGCACGCGGTCAGCGTGTTGATCGATCCGAGCAATCCGAATTGCGCGCCCGCGCCCAGATATTGCGATTTGCTTGTTCCGGGCGGTCCCCAGCAGATATTGACGTGCTGATGCCAACGCGCGATGCTCAGCGGTAAGCGCGCGTCGAGTTGATCCGGCGTTGCCGATCTCGGCGCGGTGTACATCGCGCCCATGAGCTTGTATCCGTCGCCGTCCTTTTCGTAGAGAAGCGATGTCGGGCGGGTAGCGTCGAAACCGCGCTCGGCCGCCATGGCGTTGCTTCTGTTCGTGAAATGGTAGCGAGGCTGTTTGACCTTCGCCAAGAATTGCACGTAGCCGTCGGCTTCGGCGACGCGGTAGTCCTGGTACTTGGCAAGCGTCGTGCGAAGTGTGGCCACCACCGCGTTTGCGCGCGCCTGATCGCCGGACTGCATAGGCCGCGTCGGCGACAGTTTCATATGCGGTCCCATCGACATGTCGGATGATTCGGCGGCCGTTTGCGGCATCGTCATCGAACCGCTCATCGCGACCTGATGCTTCGACATATCGCACGAATCGCCGCAGCTGACGGGCGTGACTGCCGCATGCGAAGACGCCTTGACGGCCCCGAACAGGCACAGCGCGGCAGCGAGCACCGCGATGGAGACGACGACTCGTTTCATGACTTTCTCCGTTTCCTACCTTATCTTTATATTATACGGCCTTAAGTGCGCGCGCAATGAAAGGCCGATGACAATCGGATGAGAGGGATGAGAACTCTCTGAAGAAGATTTCTTGCCAATCGGCAGAATACGACGCCCGTCCGACACTAGAGGAGGGCGCTCATTGAACGTTGCCGTGCCGAAGGAATCCGCCCCTGGGGAATGTCGCGTAGCGGTGACCCCGGATATAGCGGGCCGGCTTGTGAAGTCCGGGCTGCAGGTCAGCGTCGAATCGGGAGCCGGCGCCGCGGCCGGTTTTCTAGATGACGCCTACCGGAATGAGGGCGCGACCATCGCTCCCGATGCGGCCACGCTATATGGCGGCGGCGATTTTGTCTTAAAGGTGCAGCGACCCAACGCTTCAGAGATCGCAGGTCTTCGCAAAGGCAGCGCGCTCATCGCGTTTCTTCAGCCGCTGATGTATCCAGCCGACGCATCCGCGCTGGCAAAACAGGGCGTGACTTCGTTCAGCATGGATGCCATACCGAGAATCAGCCGCGCACAGAGCATGGACGCGCTCTCGTCGCAATCCACCGTCGCCGGATATAAGTCGGTGCTTTTGGCGGCCAACGCACTGCCGAAGTTTTTCCCGATGCTCATGACCGCGGCAGGCATGATCCGGCCCGCGCGCGTGCTCGTGCTCGGCGCCGGCGTCGCCGGCCTTCAAGCAATCGCGACCGCACACCGGCTTGGAGCAGTCGTCACCGGATTCGATCTGCGCGCGGCCACGAAAGAACAAGTTGAAAGCCTAGGCGCATCTTTCATCTCGCCGCCGATCACCGGGGAAGGATCCGGCGGATACGCGCGCGAGCTTACGGCTGACGAACAAGCCGCCAATCGCGAAGCGTTAGGAAAGGCCGTTGCGGACTCGGACGTCGTCATCACCACAGCGCTCGTGCCAGGGCGCAAGGCGCCGCTCCTCATCACCGACGCGATGGTGAAAGCCATGCGCCCGGGTTCGGTGGTGGTGGATCTCGCCGCTGAGGCTGGCGGAAATTGCGAATGCACCAAGCCCGGTGAGAATATCGACGCGCACGATGTCCACATCCTCGGGCCGTTCAACGTACCATCGTCCATGCCGCAGCACGCAAGCCAGCTCTATGCGAAAAACGTCAATGCGCTCTTCACGCATCTGGTGAAGGACGGCGCGCTCAATGTGGACATGAGCGATGAAATCACAAAAGGCGTGTGCATCACACGCGACGGCGCGATCGTGAACGAGGCCGTGGCAAAACTCGCGACCGGAGGAGCGGCATGACCGAAACGCTACTGTTCGAACTCACCGTTCTCGTTCTCGCGGTCTTCGTCGGCTTCGAGGTCATCTCGAAAGTGCCGTCGATGCTGCACACGCCGCTCATGTCGGCCACGAACGCTGTTCACGGCATCGTCGTCGTCGGTGCGATGCTGGTGGCCGGCGCCGCAATCGGAGGGACGACAGGCACCGTCATCGGCGCGGCCGCGATGGTGCTGGCGGCTATTAACGTGGTGGGCGGATTCACCGTCACCGGCCGGATGCTGCAGATGTTCAAAGCGAAACCGGGGCCGAAGCAATGAGCGCGCTGGACACGTCGCTCGCGCTGGCTTACCTCGTCACCGGCATTCTCTTCATCATTGGTCTGAAGTTCTTAAGCTCGCCTGCCAATGCAAAGCGCGGCAACACGCTTGCCGCGATCGGCATGGTCATCGCGGTGGCGGCCACCTGCCTCGATCAGCATATCGTCACGTGGCCCATCCTCATCGCCGGCGGCGTTGTCGGCGCGGCCATCGGCTACTTCACGGCGCGCGCGGTCAAGATGACGGCCATGCCGCAGATGGTCGCGCTGTTCAACGGCGCGGGCGGCGGGGCGGCGGCGCTCGTCGCCGGCGGCGAGTTCCTCAAGTTATCAGAGTACGGAAGCGCATCGGCCGCCGACATGGTGCCGGTCGTGCTGAGCCTCATCATCGGCTCCATCTCGTTCGCTGGCAGCCTGATCGCGTTTGCAAAACTACAAGAACTGATGCCGGGACGCCCCATTACCTATCCGGGGCAGCAGATCGTCAACGCGCTCATCGCGCTGTCGGTGGTCGGTCTTGCGGTTTGGCTCTCGATGGGCAACCTCGATCCGGCGTTCTTCATCGGATTGGTGGTCGCGGCCGCGCTGCTCGGCATACTCGTGGTGCTGCCCATCGGCGGCGCCGACATGCCGGTCGTCATCTCGTTGCTCAACTCGTTCACCGGCGTTGCCGTCGCCATCACCGGCTTCGTTCTGTCGAACACCGTCCTGATCATCAGCGGTACCCTGGTCGGCGCATCCGGAACGCTGCTCACCATGCTCATGGCCAAAGCCATGAACCGCTCCATCGGGAACGTACTTTTCGGCGCGTTCGGCAGCGTTGCAGCGGTCGACGCAGGAGCGCCTGGCACCGCGGCAAGCGCGTCCAACGTCCGGTCCGCGTCGGTCGAAGACGTCGCCACCCTTCTCGCGTATGCGCGGAGCGTCATCATCGTGCCGGGCTACGGAATGGCGGTTGCGCAGGCGCAGCACGCCGTGCGCGAACTCTCGGCCAACCTTGAAAAGCGCGGCGTGGACGTGAAGTTCGCCATCCATCCGGTCGCGGGGCGCATGCCCGGCCACATGAATGTTTTGCTCGCCGAGGCGAACGTGCCGTACTCGCAGTTGCACGAGATGGATGAGATCAATCCGCAGTTCGAACACGCCGACGTCGCGCTGATCATCGGCGCCAACGACGTCACCAATCCGGCGGCGCGCAACGTGACGACGAGCCCAATCTATGGCATGCCGATCCTCGACGTCGACAAGGCGCAAAACATCGTGGTTCTCAAGCGGTCCATGAACCCCGGCTTCGCGGGCATCGACAATCCGCTGTACGAGAATCCGAAGTGCATGATGCTGTTCGGCGATGCGAAGGCCACCGTGAGCGCGCTAGCGGCGGCGGTGCCGACCGCGTAGCCCGATGTAGGAGCCGACCTTTATGGTCGGCTCTGCTTGCCCTAGTACGGATACCCGTCTACGAGACTATCACGCTCGGGCGCGGATTCACGATTCAAACCACGCGCCGCGCGAATCTTCGCCGGCCTTCTTCAAACCGAGCTTTTTTGCAAGCGCGATCGATGCGGCGTTAGCTGGTTCGATCGTGGCGCGAATCGTTCGTGCGGCGTAATGTTCTTTGATGTGACTGACGACTGCGCGACACGCTTCCACCGCGTAGCCATGTCGCTGGTGCTCCGGGAACACCAGATACGCAAGGTCGGCGCGTCCGTCAGCGTGCACGGTCGCCTGGAACCATCCTACATAGTCGGCGCCGCGCAGTTTTGCGACCCAATTCAGCCACGCTTGGGCCCCGTCAGGCGATCTGCGCGGCTCCCATCGCCGGTACTGCTCTTCGAGAATGTCGACCGATTTGGGCGGCTCCGAGTCGAGAAATTCGTACAACGTCGCATCGCGCAAGCGGGGAAATAATTCCGGCGCGTGCGCCGGGACCAGCGGTTCGAGATCGAGCCGCTCGGTTTGAAGCGCGATCAATCCGCTACAGTGTCTCGACCGAGATGTCGGAGTTCGTGTAGATGCAGATGCGCGCTGCGATCTCAAGCGCCTCCCGAGCGATCTGTTCCGCAGAGAGCGCGCTATTGCGCACGAGGGCCTGTGCGGCCGCTTGCGCATACGGTCCACCGCTGCCGATAGCCGCGACGTCGTCGTCCGGCTCGACCACATCGCCCGTACCCGACAAGACGTACAAGTGCGCTGTGTCGCCGACGATGAGCAATGCCTCGAGCCGGCGCAAGAATCGGTCGGTGCGCCAATCCTTCGCGAGTTCAACCGCCGCGCGTGAGACGTTGCCGTGGAATTCGGAGAGCTTGGCCTCGAACTTCTCGAGGAGCGTGATGCCGTCGGCCGCCGATCCGGCAAACCCGGCGAGCACCTTGCCGTCGCCAAGGCGGCGGATCTTGCGCGCCTTATGCTTCATGATGGTGTTGCCGAACGTGACCTGACCGTCGCCGGCGATCGCAAGCTTGCCATCGCGTCTGACGGCGCATATCGTTGTTGATCGATTCATGCGGTGCACATTACGGGGCAAGCGTTGCTTGCCCTAGTACAAACGGAGAAAAAAACGGGGCAAGCGATGCTTGCCCTAGTACGGGCTTGCCCTCCTACACAGGTACGGCGGCGAGGCGTTCGGCGGCGAGCGCGGCAGCCATCGCGTCGATGATGGTCAGCGCGCGCTCCGCCATCGCATGACGGCGTGCGCGCTTGTCGCGCACTGGCGTGTCCAGCGCCGCGACGTATGCGAACGTCACGTTCTGCGGCTGAAAGTCGTGCGAGGTGCCGTCGGACAGATACGCCAGCAACGCGCCGTGCGCGGTTTCCGGCGGCGGCGCGAACGTTTCCGCCGATCCGCGCAGCCGCCTTACCGCGTTCACCGCGGCCATGATACCTGTGGCCCCCGCTTCGACGTAGCCTTCGCAACCACTCACTTGCCCTGCCAAGAAGAGATTCGGCGCGCGCCGCAGCGACAGATCGGGCGCGAGCACACGCGGCGCGTCGACAAATGTGTTGCGGTGCATCACGCCAAGGCGCATCCACTCCGCCTGCGCCAACCCCGGCAACTTCCCGAACGCCGCCTTTTGCGCCGGCCACGAGAGCCGGGTTTGAAATCCCACGAGGTTGTATGCGGTGCCGGCAGCGTTCTCGCGGCGCAATTGCACCACGGCATACGGGCGCCGGCCGGTGCGAGGATCGATCAGGCCGACGGGCTTGAGCGGACCGAACCGCAAGGTGTCTTCACCGCGGCGCGCCATCTCTTCGACCGGAAGGCACGCTTCGAAGAACGGCACTTTGCCCGACGCGGCGTCGGTCTCGAATCCGTGCGGCTCGTGCTTCTCCGCAGCGACGAGATCGTTCACGAGCGTGACGTATTGATCGCGGTCGAGCGGGATGTTGAGATAGTCGGCGCCGCCCCCTTTATCGTAGCGGGAAGCTTCATAGACTTGGGTCATGTCGATGGTATCGGCCGCGACGATCGGCGACGCGGCGTCATAGTAGTGCAACTGTTCCGCGCCGCATACATCGGCCAACGATTTTGCAAGCGCCTCGGACGCGAGCGGTCCGCACGCCACGAGCGTCAACTCGTCAGGATCGAGCGACGTCACCTCTTCGCGTCGAACCTCGATGCGCGATTGACCGGCAATCCGCGCTTCCACGTGCGCGGAGAATGCGTCGCGGTCCACGGCCAGCGCGCCGCCCGCCGGCACGGCCGACGCGCGAGCCGCTTCGACGACAAGCGAGCCGAACCGAGACATCTCTTCTTTTAGTAGTCCGACGGCATTCTCGACGGCCGATGCTCGAAGGCTGTTGGAGCAGACGAGTTCGGCAAGCGCCGCCGTCTTGTGCGCGCCGGTCTGTTTGACCGGCCGCATCTCGTACAGCGTCACGGGCACACCGAGCGCCGCTGCCTGCCATGCGGCTTCGCTGCCGGCAAGTCCGCCGCCGACGATCTTGAGGCGGCGCACCGCCTAGGCCGACTGCTGTTCCGGCGGCTCGGTCCAACCCGTCTCGTGATCGGCGGCGGCGCTGCATACCACGCGGCTGCCTTTGCGATTGGTCTTGCGCACCAGCACCGCATTGCATTGCGCGCACGCCGATTCCGGAATGGGCGGGTCCCATAAGACGAAGTCGCACTTCGCCGGCGTGTTGAAATTCTCACAGCCGAAGAATAGTTTACCACTCTTGCGGCCGCGCTTTTCGACGATGCGGCCACCGTCGCGAGGACAACGCGCGCCCGTGTCCTTTATGATCTGTTTGGTGGTCTGGCAATCGGGATAGCCCGAACACCCTAAGAACTTGCCGAACCGGCTCATCTTGTATTTCATCGGGCGCCCGCACGTCGGACAGATCTCGTCGGTGAACTCTTCCTCAAGTTCGACGCGCTCGGCTTCCTCAGCCTTGACCAATTGCGCGGCGAACGGTTGCCAGAACTCTTTTAGCACCTCCACCCAATCCACGTGCGCGTCCTCAACTCGGTCGAGCTTGGCTTCCATCTCCGATGTGAACGTCTCGTTGACGATCAGCGGGAACCACTTCTGGATGAAATCGACAACGGTGTAACCGATCTCTTCGGGGTGAAAGCGCCGTTCGTGCAAGCGCGCATAGCCGCGGGCTTGTATCGTTTCGACGATCGTGGCGTACGTGCTCGGCCGGCCGATGCCTTTCTCTTCAAGCGTTTTGACGAGGCTGGCTTCCGTGAAGCGCGGCGGCGGCTGGGTCTCGTGCTCGACCGGCTCGACCTCGCGCAGGTCGAGGGTGCGTCCTTCTTCGACCGCCGGCAGATGCTTGCGGCGATCGTCGTCTTCTTCCGCATCCTCATCGCGCGATTCTTCGTACAGTTTCGTGTAGCCCGCGAACTTGAGCACGCTGCCGCTTGCCCGCAATTGGCAACCGTCTGCTTCGATTTCGATCGTGGTCTGGTCGTAGACAGCGGGCGACATCTGGCTCGCGACGAACCGCTCCCAGATCATGCGATAGACCTTGAGTTGCGGAGCATCGAGAAACGGTTTTAGCGCATCGGGCGTGCGGCGGACGTCGGTCGGGCGGATGGCTTCGTGCGCATCCTGTGCGTCCTCGGACACTTTGTATTGCTTGCCGCTGTGAAAGGCGTCGCCGTAGGCGCCGATGATGAATTCGCGCGCCATGGCCTGCGCATCGTCGGAAAGGCGCGTTGAGTCGGTGCGCATGTACGTGATGAGGCCGGTCGTGCCTTCTTCGCCGATGTCGACCCCTTCGTACAGGCCTTGGGCGATCTGCATGGCCTTTCGCACGCGCATCTTCAGCCGGCGTGACGCTTCTTGCTGCATCGTGCTCGTGGTGAACGGCGCGCGCGGAAAATCGCGGCGCTCGGCCTGCTTGACCGAAGCAACCTTGAATGCGGCGGTGCGTAAGCGCGCCTGTAAAACTTTCGCGCCCGCTTCGTCGGTGACGTATGTGCTCTTGCCGCCGACAGCCGCGGCTGCATCGCCGACCAGCCCCGTTCGCGCGCCATCGACGGAGACGAGTTCGGCAGGCAAGATGTGCTCCGCGTTGTGATGGCCGTGCGGCCAGAGCTTGACGCCGATGGTCCAGTACTTGTGACGGGTGAACGCGTCGATCTCGCGCTCGCGCTCGACGATCATCTTCATCGCGACCGACTGCACGCGCCCCGCCGAAAGTCCGCCGCGGATCTTCACCCACAGCAATGGCGATATCTTATATCCCACGAGACGATCGAGGATGCGCCTCGCCTGCTGCGCGTCCACGCGATCCTTATCGATGGCGCGCGGATGCTTGAGCGCCTTTTCGACTTCCTTTTTGGTGATCTCGTGGAGTTCGATGCGCAACGGATCGGGCAGCTTGAGCAGCTCCGCGAGGTGCCAAGCGATGGCTTCGCCCTCTCGATCCGGGTCGGGAGCCAAATAGACGTGCGATGCCTTCTTAACCGCCGACCGCAGCTCTTTGATGACGGGGCCCTTGCCCTTGATCGTGATGTAGGACGGCGCAAAGCTGTTGTCCACGTCGACTCCGAGCCGGCTCTTGGGGAGATCGCGCACGTGGCCAACTGATGGAAGCACTTGGTAGCGTGAGCCCAAAAACTTCTTGAGCGTTCTTGCTTTAGCGGGCGATTCCACGATGATGAGTGATTTGGTCAATGAGGCCTTTCCGGGAGGGCCGCAATGGGACAACTGCGGCCGCCGTTCAAACGCCCCCTACTATACACTAGGCCGTCAAGGGTGTCAAAAGCGGGACAAATGGACGAGGGCGGGGCGGACGCAGCTCCGGCTCGGCTTACCTGAGCGAAAGCGCCGCGTTCACAAGCGCCGGAACGTCGATAAGGTCCAGGCTGGACAGCTTTACGTTCACGCCTGAAGCCGCCCAAGTCAGGTGCCCTTCTTGCCGGAAGTACGGTCCGGTGCGCGTGTACGTGGCCGGGAACCCGTTCACGAAAAGCGCGTCCGGACCGAACGATTGCACCGAAGGCCCGTTGTCGGCTTGCGCGGACTCTTCGATGTTCAGCGTCTCCTCGCTCATCCTGTAGACGAGCCGCAAATCGGTGGGGTTTCCTTGCGCGTCTTTGGCCAGCACAGTGACTTGCTGCAGTTTCGCCGAGTCCGGCATGACGTAGATATGGAAGGCCGCGGCGTTCTGCAACGCGGCGAGCTGGGTGTCGGGCGACCCCGACGCGAGAAGTGCGGCTGCAATGAGGGCGAAAATCATAGCGTCCCTACGCGACCGGCGCGATGCGCGCCAACGTGGTTGGCCGAATCTGCGGCTGATCGCCCTTGAGCTCTTCGACTTTGTGGCAAGCCACCCAATGGCCGCCGTAATCGGTGAACTGCGGGATTTCGGTGACGCAGCGGTCGAACGCGATCGGGCATCGCGTGTGGAAGCGGCAACCGCTCGGCGGATTGACCGGCGAGGGGATATCGCCTTCCAGAATGATGCGCTCGCGCCGCGCCTCGATGCGCGGATCCGGAATGGGAATCGCCGAGAGTAGCGATTGCGTGTACGGATGAAGCGGCCGCTCGTACAGTTCGTCGCGATCGGCAAGCTCCATGAGCTTGCCCACATACATGACGGCGACACGATCGGAGATGTGGCGCACCACCGAAAGGTCGTGCGCTATGAACAAGTAGGTGAGCCCGAGGCGATCCTGCAGATCTTGGAGCAGGTTCACGACTTGCGCTTGGATCGATACGTCGAGCGCGGACACCGGTTCGTCGGCCACGATGAACTTCGGGTTGACCGCAAGCGCCCTGGCGACGCCGATGCGCTGGCGTTGTCCGCCGGAAAATTCGTGCGGGTAACGGTTGGCGTGATACGGTGCGAGGCCCACCGTGCGCAGCAATTCGTTCACGCGATTGTCGACATCTTTGCCAAACGCGAGCTTGTGGATCTGGAGTGGTTCGGCGACGATGTCACCCACGGTCATCCGCGGATTGAGGCTTGCGTACGGATCTTGAAAGATGATCTGCATCTCGCGGCGCAATTCGCGCATGGCCGAGCGCTTGAGCGATGTGACGTCGATGCTGCCGCCTTCGAAGTAGACTTGGCCTTTGGTGGGCTCGACCAGCCGCAAGATGCATCGTCCGACGGTGGTCTTGCCGGAGCCGGACTCGCCTACCAGGCCAAGCGTCTCGCCGCGTTTGATGTCGAACGTGACGCCGTCCACCGCTTTGACGTCCGCGACGTGGCGCGAGAACACGCCCGCCATGATGGGGAAATATTTCTCGAGGCCGCGCACGGCGACGAGCGTGTCGGGCGACACGCCGACTGCGGTCGGGGCGACGATGGTTTCAGGCGCCATGACTTGCAGTCCGTTCGCGCGCGACCGCGGCTGCGGCCTCCGTGGTGGCGCGCAATTCGCGGAGGTCGACGTTCTTGTCGTCTTCATACAAGACGCAACGCGCGAGGTGGCCGTCGCCGAAATCGATGACCGGCGGCGGCTTGGTTGCGCAATCGGGCCTTGCGTACCGGCAACGAGCGGCGAACGCGCAGCCAGGCGGGAGCCGGAGCAAATTCGGCGGTTGGCCATCGATGGGGACGAGCCGCGTGCGCTCTTTCTCGTTCAACCGCGGCAGCGACTCAAGCAGCCCCCAAGTATATGGATGCTTCGGGTCTTGGAATATCTGGTCGGCCGTGCCGTACTCGACCATATTGCCGCCATACATGACGAGCACTTTTTCGCAGACTTCGGCGACGACGCCGAGGTCGTGCGTGATGAGGATGATCGCGGAGTTCAGGCGTTGTTGCAAGCCGCGCATCAAGTCGAGGATCTGCGCCTGGATGGTGACGTCGAGGGCGGTGGTGGGCTCGTCGGCGATGAGCAGTTCCGGATCGCACGAAAGCGCCATCGCGATCATCACGCGCTGGCGCATGCCGCCGGAGAACTGGTGTGGATAGTCGTTGACGCGATCGGCGGCCTCGGGGATGCGGACGAGTTTGAGCATGTCGATGGCATGCTTCATGGCCTCGCGATTGCTCTTCTTCTGGTGAACCACGATGGTCTCGGCGATTTGATCGCCTACCGTGAGCACCGGATTGAGGCTCGTCATCGGATCTTGGAAGATCATCGAGATCTTGTTGCCGCGGATGGCGCGCATCTGCGGTTCGCTGAATTTCAAAAGATCCTGGCCGTTGAATTCGATGACGCCGCTTTCAATGCGTCCCGGCGGCATGGCGATCAACCGCATGATCGCCAAGGACGACACGCTCTTGCCGGAGCCGGATTCGCCCACGATGCCGAGCGTTTTCCCGGCGTCCACCGAAAATGACAAACCATTGACCGCCCGGACAATGCCGTCGTCCGTCCGGAACGTCACTTCTAGATTTTGTACCGATAATAATGCCATCAGACTAGGACGATGCTCCTAAGAACGGACAGGTCGCGCTCGAGCGCGACCCTGCGCACCAATTTTTCACGCGGCACGCGCGTATTTCCTATCCACCGCGGCCTCGCGTCTTCGGATCGAGCGCGTCGCGGAGACCTTCGCCGACGAAGTTGAACGCCACGACGGTCAACACGATGAGCAAGCCCGGGATGACGATGAGCCACGGAGCGGCGAGGGTTTCCGGATCCAGCGCCTTCTGAAGACTGTTGCCCCAACTCGGAGTGGGAATCTGCACGCCCAGCCCGAGGTAAGAGAGACCCGCTTCGGTCAGGATATTGTCGCCGATCGCGAGCGTGGCCGCAACGATGACCGGCGCGAGCGCGTTGGGCAGCAGATGACGCCATATGATGCGGCCGTCCTCGGCGCCCATAGCGCGAGCGGCCGCGACGAATTCGCGTTCGCGCAAGCTGAGGATCTGCCCGCGCACTAAACGTGAGACTCCCATCCACGAGAGCATGCCGATCACGAGCATGATGATGACGATGCTGAAGTTGTTCGTGACGGCTTCCACGGTTAAGATGAGGAAAAATGTGGGGAACGAAAGCATCATGTCGACGAAGCGCATCATCGACGCGTCGACCCAGCCGCCGTAAAACGCCGAGATCGCGCCGTAGATCGTGCCGAATGTGATCGCCACCAGCATTGCGGAGAACCCGACTTCGAGCGAGACGCGAGCGCCGAACAACATGCGGGTGAAGTAGTCGCGGCCGTCCACATCGGTGCCGAAGAGATGGAGCCACGAGGGCTGTTGCGGAGTGCCCACTATGGTCATGTCCAAAGCGTTCGGATCGTAGCTGCTCAGGTGGTTGGCAAACACTGCGCACACGACGATGAGGCTAACCATCGCAAGGCCGACCAACGCCAACTTATTGCGAGCAAAACGACGCCATACGTCTGCGGTCATAGAGACGTGAGGCGGCATCTCCTGGTCGAGCGCTTCGAGCGAGCGAACCGGTTGCGTCGTCGCCATCGATCAGTCGTACCGGATGCGTGGATCGGCGGCTGCGTAGCCGATATCCGCGAGCAGATTGCCGAGCACGACGAGCGACGCCGAGAACAGCGTGATCCCCATGACCGTCGGATAATCGCGCTCGAAGATCGCGTTGAGGCCGAGATATCCCATGCCCGGTATCGAGAAGACGATCTCGGTGAAATACGCGCCGGTCAACAGCGCGGGCAGATAAAGCCCCACAAGCGTGATCACCGGCAACAATGCATTGCGCAGCGCGTGCTTATAGATGACCGTTCTTGGCGATAGCCCTTTCGCAGCCGCGGTCCGGATGTAATCTTCATCGAGCACGTCCAGCATCGAGGCGCGCTGGTAGCGCATCCATGAAGCGAGGCTCACGAACGTAAGCGTGGCGACGGGCAACACGAGATGGTGTATGCGATCGGCGAGATTGAAGCCGCTGGAGTCGATCTCGCTTAGACCCGATGATGGGAACCAGTGCAGCCGCACGGCGAATATCTCAAGGAGCACAATGCCCAACCAAAACGTGGGCATGCCGTAGCCGATGAACGAGATCGCCGTCGTGAGATAATCCATGAACGAGTTCTTGTGCGTCGCCGCATAGATCGCCGCCGGAATCGCGATCAAGAGCGTGCACACGAACGAGAGGCTGATGAGCTGCAGCGTGGTGGGGAGTTTTTCCAAGATCTTGGTCATCACGGGCCGGCCGTCGATGAACGAAAAGCCGAGGCTTTGATTGAACACGAGATTATGCAGCCAGTAGAAATACTGCACGAACCAAGGTTTGTCCAGACCGAGCTGCTGCTTGATGAGCGCGACATCCACCGGCGACATCGGCCGCGCTGAGTGCAGAAAAATGGAGCCTGTGCCGCCCGGCGCCAGCGCCATTATCGCGTACGAAATAATCGAGATTCCGAGCATCAGCGGAATCAGGCCGAGAAGGCGCCGGCCGAGGTAGTTGCTCACGACGCTGCTGCTACTGGGCCACCCACCACTTCGGAAGACTTAGCATCGTGTACTGGAATCCAGGCCCCGCTTGCGCCGGATCGACGCCCTTGATGCGCGCATTCACCACGTTGCGATAGTATGGCGAGATCGACCACAGATACGGAACATCCTCGATCGCAAGATCCTGTACCTTGAAGTAGATGTCGCGCCGCTTGTTTTGGTTTGGCTCGATCTTTGCCGCGTCGAGCAGAGCATCCATCTTCGGGTTGCAGTAATGGGCGTAGTTGAGGCCGCCCGGCGGGAAGAACTTGCATCCCAAGATCTGAGACGGCTCCGGATCGGTGCTCAAACTTTCACCGCCCACGCCGACTTGGAACTTTCCTGACGCTTCATTTTGATAGAAGACGTTGACCTCGGATTGCTTCGCAGTAGCGTTGATGCCGACCGACTTCAGATTGGCCTGGACGAACTCGAAATCTTTGGCGCCGACGGCGTTGCCGGAGATGATGTCGACGGTGAGCGCGAGCTCCGTACCGTTCTTACTACGGTAGCCGTCCGGGCCCATCTTCCATCCGGCCGCGTCCAGAATCTGGCGGGCTTTTACCGGGTCGTACGGATACGCGGTTCTCGCGGCGGGGCTTACCGCCCACTGCGCAAGCGAGAACGGGCTGAACACCGGGATGTCTTCGTTATGGAAGAGCTTTTCGGCCTCGGTCTTGCGATCCCAAGCGTACATCATGGCCTTGCGCACGTTTATGTCGCCCATTATCGGATCGGTGAGGTTCGGTATCCACCAATCGAAGTTGTTGGAGAACGTGTGGATGTGCGTGAACCGGTTATCATCTTTCAGGGAGAGCCACTGCACGGAAGTGAGCTGATACGGCATGTCCACTTCGCCGTTTTGCAGCGCGATCAGCTGCGCCTGTTCGTCTTGATACTCCTTGATGTACACTTCGTCGATGTACGGACGCCCATGCCACCACGTCTTGTTGCTTTCGAGCGTCATGTGGTCGTCGGATTTCCATTCGGAGACGATGTACGGACCCGAGCCCACGAACGACTTCGAGATGTCCAGATGGCGCATGGATGCGTGCGACATCTTCCCGTATATGTGCACCGGGAGCGGCGCGTGGGGCACGCTTGCGAGGACATTTGCCAAAAACGCGGCGTCCGGCGCCTTCAACGTATAGACAACGGTCCACTTGTCAGGCGCTGTGAGGCTTGCGATCTCATCGTAGTCGGATTTGTATGGCGCTTGGGTTGCGGGATCCGACTCCAATTGATATTCGTACATGACGTCGGCGCTTGTGAGCGGCTGGCCGTCGCTCCACGTGGCGTTGTGGCGCAGGTGAAACGTGTAGGTCTTGCCGTCGTTCGAAAGCTCGTATTTTTCAGCAAGCCACGGCACGACTTCCATCTGAGGATTCACGTTGACCAAGGTATCGTAGGCCAAAACGAGATCGTTTTGCGATCCTTCCACGTTTGCGTAGATGGAAAGCAGCGTATCGGCCGCCGCGTCCGACCCGATCTTCAGCGTGCCGCCATAGTGCGGCGTGCCGGCCGCGGCGCCGCCGCTCGATTCGGGCGCGACGGCGGTGGACGTGTTTGTGCCGCCCGAACACCCTGCAAGAAGACATGCGCTCACCATTAGCGCGGTGAAGTGCGGAAGATGGCGCATGGCGTCCCCCGTAAAGTCTAAAGCTATCTGGTGATAAAGAAGAATGCGATGGCGAGTATGACAAATGCCCCGGCGAACGTGTTGGTGACGCGGCCGAGCTGTTGTTCGAGCCCGAGTCTGCCGTGATACGCCGATTCCATGCGCCCACCGATGCTGCCCGACAGTCCTTCGGTTTTCGTGGTCTGTGTGGACATGAGACCTATCAACCCGACAGCCGCGACGATGAACAGCGACTGCACGAGCCAAAGGACCAGCGGATGCTGCATGCCCCACGTCTGCGGCGGGCCGAACAGGTTTGCCGGCGTCGCAAACGGCGCCGGGGTGGCGATGAGTGGCTTAGCTGTGGCGACGGCGGCCGCGGCAAGCGCGAAAAGTAAGGAGAACAAGGGCAATCGACTCCGTGACTGACGGTCGGCTTGGTGTATGTGCGAACGGCCGATTTGATTCGGGCGAATCGCCCCGAAACCCTACGCCAGAGCGGTCTCCAGCCGGCGGAGAAAGCCGATGATATGGTCTTGGAATTGCAGCAAACGCTCGCCGACCGTTATCAGATGGTCGGAGCCCTCGAGCACTTCTATATGCGAATCCGTCGAACCGACGTGATCGCGGATAAAGACGGCGTTTCCGAACGGGGCGGTGGGATCGCCCTTCGAATGGATGATCAAGAGCGGCGCGCGAACCTGTTCGAGTTCATTTTTCACCGTCTGCAGCACTTCGAGCACTGCCGGTGCGGCGTTGAACGGCACGGTCTTGTAGCCGACGACGTTGCCCTGCCATGCCGCGAAATTCGCCGGCACGTGCATGTCGGGCATCCACTGACTGAGCATCGGGAGAGCGCCCGCAACGAGAGGATCCAAGAACACCGGCGTTGATAGGCAGACGATGCCGCTGACATCGTGTTTTGTGTTGAGATGCAAGCTCAGCAGGCCACCCAACGAGAGTCCGGCCAGATAGACGCGCGAAAACCGGCTGCGCGCCTCGGCAAACGAACTCTCCGCCATCTCGAAGTAGTCAGCGGCGGTCGTCCGCGCGAGATCTGAAGCGGTGGTCGCGTGGCCGGGCAAAACAGGACCGAGCGAGGGGAAGCCGTTCTCGTAGAGCATCTTGCCGAGATTGCGCACTTCGTACGGGCTACCAGTGAAGCCGTGCAACAACAGCACGCCCGGTCCACCGGCGTCGCCGAATGAAAATGGTTCGCCGCCTGCGAGGTATTTCACGAATGCAGGGCGCTCACGATGCCCGCGCCAATGGATGATTGATGCGAGAGCCAACGTCCGCGCACGAAGGCGCTACTTCGCCGTCCAACATCCTGCTCATTCGAGAGCATCGTGCGGCGATGGAATTTGCGAAAGCGCTTTCCACCATTTTCAATCCGTTCTTGTCCGCGACCGCGCTGTTCGTCATCGTTGCGCACGCCTTCTCGCGATCCACGGTGGAGTTCTGGAAGCTGTCCGCAGAAGGCCTCTTCTTCTTCACCATCGCCCCGCTCGCGTGCTTGCTCTACCTCTACGTCACCGGTCGCATCTCCGACTTCGACATGTCCGACAGGCCGGAGCGCGAGCGCGTGTTCGCCACGTTCGTCGTCATCTATTTCGTGGCGGCGATGACGCTGACCATCAATCACGCGCCGGTCCAATTCATCGCGATCACGTGGGGATACTGGGGCACCGCCGTGTTGACCATGATCATCACGCGCTGGTGGAAGATCAGCACGCACGCATTTGGGATCGCGGGTCCATTCGCCGTGATGTTCTTGCTTTTCCAATGGCAACCGCTGCCGTACGCCATCGTCGTGCCGCTCGTCTGCTGGGCGCGGGTCTACCTTCGCAGCCATACGCTTGCCCAAGTCATCACCGGCGCCGCCGTCGCGGTGCTTTCTACGGTGATTTTCTTCAAACTGTTTCATCTAGCCTGAGCGCCACGTGTTTCAGGAAATCGATGCGGATGCCGCTGAGACTTTGTGCGTGGGCGGCGAATTCGTCCTTGTCGCCGCTCACCTCGAACGATATCGTTCCCGGACTTGCGTCGAGTCCGATTATCATCTGAGCGACCGCCGACGCGCACGCCGCTCCCGGGTCGACGAGTGCGACTCGCTCGCCCAAGGCGGACATAAACCAGGCTAACAGGTGCGGAAAATGCGTGCAACCGAGGATGACGGTATCGCAGGCCGCTCTGACGATAGGACCCGAGACCGAGGCGACCGCGTCGCGCGCGCGCGCGCTGGCCCAGCCGCCCGATTCGACGATGGGCACGAGCGATGGGGCGGCGACCGACGTCACCTGCGCATCGGATCGAAACTTCAGAATCTCGCGCTCGAAGATTCCGCTTTTCACCGTGCCGTGCGTTGCGACGACGCCGATGCTGCCGTTCGACGAGGCTTCGACCGCCGCAGCAGCGCCGTAGCCGACCACGCCGACGATTGGCACGGGTGATGCCGGCCAGCCTTCGGCGTCGAATGCAGCGCACGTCGTACCGGATGCGACGATGATCACCGATGGGTCGTGCACGAGCAACCGGTCGACGCAAGCACTACCAAGGCGTGCGACGTCGGCCAATTCCCGTCCGCCGTACGGCACGTGCGCGGTGTCAGCGAAGTAGACGATATCGGTGTCGGACGTCAGCGCGCGAAGCGCCGAAAGCACGGTAAGCCCGCCGAGCCCGGAATCCAGCATTGCGACTCGGCGACGCGGGGAACCCATGCAATCGTCCTGTCAGGGTGAAGGGCCGGGTGTTGGCGGTGACGCCTTTGGGCCCCCTGTGAAATCCATTATACCTTTGACTATTCCTGCCGCGATGCGGTCGAGGAACGCGGGTTGCTGCAGCATCGCACCGTCGTGCGAGTTGCTCAAGTACGCCGTTTCGACGAGCACCGCCGGCATCTGCGTATGCTTGATCACATAGAAGTCTTCTCGTTTGACGCCCGCGTCTAGGATGCCGTCAGCCGTCACGGTCTCATTCTCAACCGCCTGCGCGAAGAGTTTATCCGCGGGCCTCCAGTAGTATGTGGTTGTTCCGTTTGGCGCAGTAGATACCGACGAGTTGATATGAATGCTGACGAAAGCGGTGGCGCCCGCCGCATTCGCGACGTCGCAGCGGGCTTGCAGTTCTTGGCGGTCGATGCCGTTGGGATCGCCGACTTCGTAGTCGCCGTCGCGCGTCATGACGACTCGCCAGCCTAGCGCCTTCAATCGGCTTTGCACGATCTTGGAAATCGTAAGGGTGAGATTTTTTTCGGTCAACCCGAGATCTGGATTGAGCGCGCCTGGATCGTTGCCGCCGTGGCCGGGATCGATGACGATCAAGTCTCCGTGAGTTGGCGCGGCGGGCTGCGGTGTCATGGAAGTCCCCGGAGACGGTTGAACCGCGACGGCGGCCGTGAGAAAACCGGTTCCGGCCATCGCTGCGTCGGGCGGCGGAGGCGCCGTCTCGATCTCGATACCGAGCTGATTCGTCGTGCCGGCGATCTGGCCCACGCGGATGTCTGTGCTGCGCGAGGGCGTTATCGATACGCGCACGACTTTATCCGGTGTGATAAAGTGTTGACTGACTTTCACCGAGTTGATGAAGTCGAGCTTCGAATCTATATCTTGTGCGGGGCCGACGAGGACTGCGTGATCGATGTCGAGCCAAAAGCGGTTGTCGGGATCGCCCAGCCGGTGCCATTCGAAGCTCACCGGACCGTCGAAGGTCAATGTTATGCGAGTTCCGGTGGGCACCTGAGCGACCGAGACGTCGGTGATTTTTTGATCGACGAATGGCCCGGCTGAAACCGATGGCGATGGTTCCGGCATCGGCTGCGCGGTGGCGACCGCGGCGCCTGACGACGTGTCCACAGGTTCCGGCAACGCGACCGGAGACGTCAGCGGTGACGGAGATATCGTTGACAACGGTTGAGCATGATCGGCTGCTGGTATCGTCGTCGCCGTCACGCCGATATTGCCCACCATCGTCACGGCGTTGGGCGTGGCGGCCGGCGCGTTCGTGCGCAACGCCGCCTCGCCTCGCGCAACGACCAGGTCCATGCTCACGCTATCAGCGGAGCGATGCGCGGCGAACTT
Organism: Candidatus Eremiobacteraceae bacterium; assembly: GCA_036511855.1. NCBI lineage: Bacteria > Bacillati > Vulcanimicrobiota > Vulcanimicrobiia > Candidatus Eremiobacterales > Candidatus Eremiobacteraceae > Candidatus Eremiobacteraceae bacterium. Next base: position 27,260 of record DATCBN010000017.1, read on the forward strand.
CGCTTTGCCGTCGAACGCGAGCGATAAAGTGGTCGTCGGGTAGCCGGGCGGTCCGCTTTCTGAAATCGTGGCGCCTAAGACAACCGCATCGTGTACGCCGAGGTTACGCGAAAGATCGGTGCCAAAGCCTGGGAACGACAATGTAAGCGTGCGTGCCGCTGTTTGCGCCGCGTACGCGCTCCTCCAGGCGATATGCGCCGAGCCTTGGACGTGAACGATGGTGCGCGCGCCGTCGCGATGGGCGGTCACAGACTGGATCTGTGGCACGAACACATAGCCGCCGTGGAAACCGCGCACGCCGAGGCCAAGCGCTCGCGCGAGCGGCAGCAACGGCAAAAACAGATCGCCGTTGCTCGTGAACGGTGCGAACGGAATTGCGGTCGCCGAGCCGTTGACGGACACTGCGTTGCTGCCGACCGTGAAGGTGATCAGTTGGCCGTCTGCGCGCGTGATCGCGACAAATCGCGTGCCCGGCTGCCAGGCCATGCGCGCAGATACCGCGTCGAGCATGGCGCGCAGACCGGAGTCGTGCGGGGTGACGACCGGATCGCCAAACGCAATGCTCAAGTGATCGAACGCGATCTGGCGGCCGGCGACCCACACTTGCGCCTGGCTTGCGCTCACCGTCGCAGCCGTCGCCGGCGCTGCCAACATCGCAAGTACGAGCGCGATCTGTAGTAGGGCAGTGCGAATTAGGGCAGTGCGAATTAGGGCAGTGCGAATTAGGGCAGTCTGTACTAGGGCAAGCATCGCTTGCCCCGTCGTTCTTTGTACTAGGGCAAGCATCGCTTGCCCCTTCGTTTGTAGGAGGGCAAGCATCGCTTGCCCACGCCACTGAGTTGCCCTCACTGAGCAAATGTCTCCCGCGTGAGTGGCTCGTCAAGCTCCAGATGCCCGCCGGGCAGCGCCGCCTCGATGTGACCGTTTAAGCTGACTTGCACCGCGTTAACGCCCGGCAATTCGGTGAGCGTGTACGTCAGCGACTTGAAAAGGCCGGCCTCATCGCCCGCGCCGCCGGCGTAATGCTTGGCGATCGTCCCCGTCAGATCAACATCAATCGTGGCCTCGTGCTGAATCGCGACGGCCCGGGTATCCGCCGGAAAAACGAGCAGTGCGGTTGTGGGCTCAGGCGGTCCGGATATCAGCTGCGAGACGACATACTGCGCGAGCGCTGTGCCGGCGAGACCGCTCGCGGCTGTATAGTGCATCGCGACGAGCGAGTCGCTGCCTGCCTTACAATAGTATACTGTTATCTGGTGTTGCGCCGGCTGCGACTGGCCGCTGCCGGTCGATTGCCCCCGGTGACCGCAACCTGAGAGCATGGAAAGCGCGGTGCATATCGCCATCGCGCGCAATAGACGACCCGACATCATGTCGATGAGATGACCCTCCTTGCCAAACAAACGTTTGTTTTCGCGTTGGCATTTCAAGTCCTGTCCCGGACTAGGGTGGCATGCGATGAAGCGCAGACCAATCCGCGGTGCACTTTCGAGTTTCTATCGTGCGGCGGAATTTCAACGGCCGCGCGCCCGTCCACTCCGCGCGAGCATCAGACTTTTGCCAAGATATGATGGCTAGACTTGCCCTCCGCGCGACCTCGCTTCGCGTAATTCTGGTTCGATCGGCCACTCCGAAAACGCGAAATAGCACACGACGAAAAGATTCGCCAGCGGAATCAGCATGAGCAGACTTCCTGCTCCCGGGAATCCCGCTTTTTCCGCGATCCTCCAATTAATGACAAGACTCAAGATGAGCAGCACGATGCAAAATACTATCCAGAACAATCCGAATGCGGCGAAGGCGCCGGCCATTGCGCGTGCTTGCGCATCGTCACTGGCATTGGCGAACATCAGGACAGGTAGTGGGCTTGAAAACATGCCGTACCTCTTTCGGGAGATTCTGCCGGAAATACCGTCTTCTTGCTTATCGGCGCATTACTTCAGAAGCTTTGACACCCGCCAAGTAATGGTTTAAACCGCGTTGAAGGTGATGCGCATGCGGAAGATCATCGAGTCCACCTTAGTATCGCTCGACGGCGTCATTGAAGACCCGGCGATCTGGGCCGGGGATTACTTAGACGACGCTTTCCAAAAGGGTGCTCTGGAGCGGCTGATAGATACCGACGCGATGTTGATGGGGCGACGGACTTACCAGCTGCTCGCTAGGGATTGGGCCGCTCAAAGCGGCGATTTTGCCGACAGGATCAACGGAATCCGAAAATATGTCTTCTCGTCGACGATGGGAAAAGCAGATTGGAATAATTCGATCATCATAAAGAGCGACGCGGTGGATGAGGTGCGCAAGCTCAAGCAGCAGGCCGGGCCAGACCTCGCCGTATATGGCCATGGTCGTTTCGCACAGGCGCTACTGGAATGCGGCTTGCTCGACGAAATGCGGCTGTCGGTCTTTCCGCTCATTGTGGGCAACGGACAGTTGCTCTTCTGCGAAGGCAAAAGGACACCGCTTCAGTTGATTGACGCGCAGAGCTTACCGACCGGTGTCGTCGTCGTGCGCTATAAGCCCGAAACAAATTAAGCAATGGCAGCCCGCTCCGCAGCGGGGCTCCTGCGGTTCGCTTATCCGAATATCGACTTGACGCGCGTGATTGACGACAATCCGCGCACTAGGGGAATCCGTAGATCACTTCATGCGAACGATGACTCATCGCGGCTATTCGCAAGATGAGATATTGAGCGTGCTGGTCACACCGCCGAAGTTAAAGTTCGTTCGGACCTCAGGCAACTTATTGAGTTGCTAGGTAGGCCTTCGATGCGAGCGAGTTCGCGTCGGTAACCGTTACGATTACGCTGGCGCACGGGCCGGCCGTTCTGGTCACGGTGAATTGACTCGTCGAACTTCCGACCGGCGAGACACTTATGCACTGCGTGCCCTGGGTTACTGTCGCCGAGAAACCGCCCGAATAGCGCAACTCGGATGCGGTCAGCGTCGTCGTCGGATCGGAGAGGGTCAATACTATCGGAGACTGTGGCGACGACCCGGGGGTCAGGACGAGGAGATGTTTTGCGGGCCCAATGATCGGTGGGCCATAGAAGGCGGGCGCGCAACCACAAAGCAAGGTGGCGATTCCCACTGACAGCGCAATAGTCTTGACGTACTCCGTCTTTCGATCCACCGCAATCGTTCCTTCCTTTGTCTTGCGACGGTACGACTAAGCCTCAAGTAGGTTCTAGAGCGATTCGTCGATCAATTAGTCCAAGCCTATTCAGAAGTCCAGCTCACCTTCCTTAGCATTCGATTTGCGCGCAAAGGTTCACCGCCTGAGCGTCAAAGTGAGGCTGATGATCCGAGCGAGCGCACTATCGATGTTCGCTATTGTCTGAGCCGGTGCCGCGCTTGCAGCCTGCGGGGCGTCTGGTCTCGGGCCGGGCATTCCATCGCCGAAGGTCGTGACACTCTACGCTCTTGGCGCAGATACCGGACCCACCGGCATTGTCGATGGACCTGACGGCGCGATTTGGTTCACCGATTTTGATGCGAATTCGATAGGCCGCATCACGAGCGGAGGCACGATCACCAATTATGCGCTCTCGACAGGCGCCGCGCCATCGGCCCTCGTCAGCGACGGCAACGACGCACTGTGGTTCACCGAATATGGCGCCGGTAAGATCGGGCGCATCGCGACGAACGGAACGCTAACGGAGCATCCGTTACCAAGTTCCTCGAGCCAACCCAACGCGATCGTGGCGGGACCGGATGGGGCGTTTTGGTTCACCGAGCAGCGCGGCCAGGCGATCGGGCGAATGACGACAGGCGGCGCACTGACGGAATATCCGCTCAATCCCAACAGTAATGCCGGCCCGATCACCGTAGGACCTGACGGCGCGCTGTGGTTCTGCGAAATAGGCTCAAACCAAATCGGACGCATCACGATGACCGGCACGATAACGAAATTTGCGGTTCCGACGGCGTCCAGTTTTCCGTGGGGTATCGCATCCGGATCGGACGGCGTGCTCTGGTTCGCCGAGCACAATTTCTCGAAAATCGGACGCATCACGGTCGATGGAAGCGTAACGGAATTTCCGCTGCCATCGGGCATCACGCTTCCGGAGGCGATGATGGCCCGAGGAGGATTGATTTGGTTTCTCTATGATGGCGGAATCGGGCGCATTCAGCCCGACGGACATGTTACTTCTTCCGCCGTCGCTTCCGTCGACACGAATTCGCTGAACGCCATCGCTCAAGGTCCCGGTGGTGCGACGTGGTTCACCGAACGCCTGAGCAACGCCATCGGGCGCATCTCGCTTCCGTAGCCGAGTATCGGGATAAACTTCACCAAGAAAAGCCGTTGAGTCGACGTCTATAAGACGTATTGCCGTCCCACACATTGTAAGGGGCGGCAAGACGCCTTCGCACGCTGGGGGCACGCCAGGGTCGTAAGATAGCCCTAACCGCCGGCGGGTCCTGCGGCAAGGAGCAAACAAATGCAGAATCTTACGAGCAGCCGTGCGATCGTTGTGGTTACCATCGCATCTCTCGGAGCCGGAATCTTCTTTATCCAGCCCGTGCGCGCCGCCATCGATGCAGCGATGAGCTGCTCATTGACGACTGCGTGTCTGCAGTGGACGAACAGCTCGAACGGCAACGCGATACGCGGCACCTCCGACGGCGGAAATGCGTTCAGCCTTAGCTGAGTACGCGCCGCGCGAAACCGTGCCGACGATGGAGGACCTCGGAGAAGGGCAATTGACAAGGGGCCGCGCTGTCGTCACGCTCGAGACGAGATTCGCAAGCGCAATCGACCAGCATGCTAACTACCTGGTTTTCCTCACGCCCGAGGGCGATTGTCGCGGCCTGTACGTCGCACAAAAAACTGGGTCCGCCTTCACCGTGCAAGAGTTGCAAGGTGGACAATCGACGCTCCAATTCGATTATCGGATCGTCGCGAAGCCATACCGCGATGACGCGTCTCGCCTGCCGATGACTGACGTGCGTCCGTCGACACTCCCGCGGCATCGACGCACCGGGGATGGTAAGATTTAGTGACGCTTATGGAATGCTGGGTTCATGGTGGAGGCGACCGGAGTTGAACCGGTGTCCGAGAAGACCCCCACGAAGGCATCTACAAGCTTAGCTCAGGCTTTGATCTCGCGGCTCCGTACGCTCCCGAGCGAGCTTACCGAAACCGCCAACCCCGATTTGAGTTCCCGCGCTCGTCGTGGTCCCCGAGCGAAGTAGCCGTCTTGTTTGACATCCGCGGGCCCGTGCCGGCGCCGTTGCCCCCCGGACGTAGTAGCCTAAGTTAGGCTGCTAGTGCGTATTCGCTGTTCGCGTTTATACGTTTTCCGATCGTTTAAGGAGGGCTCGGAACTCCGCTTGCTTCCTTCGCCTGGGCACAGCCCGTCGAGACCGTGACGCCCCCATGCAAGGCCATTATACCATGACTTCACTGCCAAATGAAGCCGTGCCATAGGCCCCCGCCGGTTTCGGTGAAGCTCCCAACGATTCGGCCAAGGTGATCAATTCCTGCTGGGGTGGTCGACTGGGCGCCCGGAACCGAAATGCTCGTCAGGCCACCGTGTGGACCACGCAGAAATCCAAGCGCGGGCGCAAAGAGTCCGCTATTCCCGCTCCATCCGGTTACTTGACCCCGGTCGTTGATCTTCGCCGGGAAAGTATAGGCGGCATTCGGGATGGTGAAAATCTTGAGACGCCCGTCTGAGCTTCGCACAAAGCCATCCGTGCCCGCCGGAGTTGCCTCTAAGCCAAAGAACCCGGTGATCAGGCCACTGGAATTGATGGATATCGGATCGATAGCACCACTATCGGCCCATGTCATCGGTATATCGAATGCTTTTATGGTACCGTCAGAAAAGCGCTCATAGCCATGCTGCCCGCTTGCGTCGAAGAAGCTCCCCGTCACGTCGCCGTGACTATTGATGCCATACGCGTCAGTGCCGGAATTCGGCTGCGTGCCGGCACCCGGGGCATCAAAAACTGCTATAGAACCGTCGCGAAGTCGAACAAAGCCGTGATAGACCGCATTCGAGTCGGCAAAGTAACCAGCAACATCGCCGCCGTCATTGATGTCGAAGACTCGGGTGTACGAGGCGCCTGGTGGGCTGAAAATCGTATACGCGCCGTCCGGTGCCCGCACAAACCCTTGATCGCCTGAATATCCGGCGATTTCGCCGGCGCTGTTCATTGCCGTGACGAATGTTTGAGACAGTCCCGGTGGGTTGATAACTGTAACGTCGCCGTTTTGTGCGCGTAAAAAGCCCTGGTTGCCGCCGGGATTGCCGGCGAAGGTGCCCGCCACGTCGCCCGCGTCGTCAATAGCGTATGGGAAAGTCCCCAGGGTGGCACCTGGAACATCGAATGCCGTGTAGGAATGTCCATCGCGCCAAACGATCGTTTCCTTCGCGATGAGTGAGGATCGCTGACCATGCGGCATCGCAGGAACAAAGCCACCGCTATCGGTGGCTCGCGGCACGGCCGAGCAAGACACGCTCAAAAGAGCGACACAGACACCGGCTGATGTCAGTCGTATGAAGTCGTGCAAAGTATGCCGTCCCTACTTCTGCGCCGAGCGTACTCGCGCTCGACGATCAGAACGGAACTACTTCGCCCGACGGTCCTCCTTGTCATCGTGGAATATCAGCGACACGACCCACGAGATGATCGACACGACGATGGCGCCCCAAAACGCCGGCCAGAATCCCGGCACGTTGAAGCCCGGAACGAAATTCAACACCCAATAGAAGATCGCGCCATTGATGATCAGCGTGAACAGCCCGAGCGTGAGGATGACGAGCGGACAACTGAGCACGACGAGGATCGGTTTTATGATCGCGTTCGCGATGCCCAGCACGAGCCCGCCGACAAGGAGCGCAACCCAACCGTCGGCGTGGATGCCTTGGAAGTGGAAATACGATATCACGCCGAGCGCGATCGCATTCACCACAACGCGTACGATGAAGTTCATTCGACGTTCAACGCCTCCTTGATCCTGGTGGCGAGCGCGGGGGTGACGCCGCGGACTGCGGCGAGCTGCGCTTCCGTCGCGCGCCGCACGCCCGATGCGGAACCGAATTCCCGCAGCAATGCCTTCTTGCGCGCCGCGCCGACGCCGGGCACGGCGTCGAGCGGCGATGCGGTCTGCCGCTTGCCGCGCAGGGTACGATGATACGTCACCGCAAAGCGATGGGCCTCGTCGCGTATGCGTTGCACCAAGTGCATCGCGGGGGAATTGCGGGCGAGCAGCACCGGCTCCGCCTCGCCGGGCACATACAGCTCTTCGAATTGTTTGGCTAGCGCAGCCGCCGGCAGCGCGACGAGATCGAGATCGCGCAGCGAATCGAGCGCCGCGCCCAGCTGCCCACGGCCGCCGTCGATCAACAGCAGATCGGGCCGTTTGCCGAACTTCTTCTCTTTGCTGGATACCTTCCCCAACCCGGTGCCGGCGCTCAGATAGCGAAGCCGACGGCGCAGCATCTGCCCCATGTTGGCGAAATCGTCATTGCGTTCGGCCCCCTGGATCTTGAAGCGGCGATAATCGGCCTTGCGCGGGCGGCCGTCCTCGAACACGACCATCGAGCCGACCACGTCCGTGCCCTGGACGTGCGAGATATCATAGCACTCTATGCGCCGCGGCGGCCCCGGAAGGTCGAGCGCGGACGCGAGCTCTGCCAGCGCCGCGACGGCGCGTTCATCGGCGACGGCGGTCTTCGTGAGGTAGTCGGCGAGATGCTGTTCGGCGTTTCGTCGAACCTTGCGTAGATATTCGGCGCGCGGGCCGCGCTCCGGCGCGAGGATGCGCACGCGATTTCCGCGCTTGCCCGATAGGGCCCGCTCGATCACCTGGACTCCCGGGATGCGCGCCTCGAGCATGATCTCTTTGGGGACCCTCGGCGCTCGCGCGTAGAACTGCTGCACGAACTCGGCAAGAACTTCCTCAGGGGCGCGCCCCTCCGTGCCTTCGACGATGAATCGCTCTTGGCCCACGAGCAGCCCCGCGCGAACGAAAAACACCTCCATGCACGAAACGCCTTGCCCGTGCGCGCCGCCCACGATATCCATGTCGATGCGGCTGCGCCAGACCACTTCTTGGCGCGTCATGACGCGCTTGATCAAGGCGATCCGATCGCGAAGCCGCGCTGCCTGCTCGTACTGAAGATCCTCGGCGGCCTGTTCCATCTCGCGTTCGAGCCGCCCGACCAGAACCTCGTAGCGTCCTTCCAAGAAGAGCGCGACGTCTGCGACGAGCGCATCGTATTCTTCTTTGCTCTGCAAAAACGCGCACGGCGCCATGCAGCGCTTGATGTGATATTGGAGGCACGGACGACGGTAGGTGACGCCGATCTCGCCGGTGCAGGTCCGAAGCGGAAACGCGCGCCGGATGATCTCGATGAGCTCGCGAAGCGCGGCGGCATCGGTGTACGGTCCGAAGTACCGGCCGCCGTCTTCGATGAGCTTGCGCGTGAAGATGACGCGCGGGAAGGTCTCGCCGAGCGTCAACTTGAGGAACGGATACGATTTGTCGTCCTTGAGCCGGACGTTGAATGGCGGCCGGTGCTGCTTGATAAGATTGCACTCCAGCAGCAGCGCCTCGGTTTCGTTGGCGACGATGATCGTGCGGATGTCCGCGACCTGTTCGACCATCGCGTCGATGCGCGCATGCCGCACTCGGCCCGGCTGGAAATACGACCGCACGCGCGATCGTAGTTCCACCGCCTTGCCGACATACAACACAGCGCCGGCGGCGTCGAGCATCTGATAGACGCCCGGCTCGGCCGGCAGCCGGTCGAGCGCGTCGCGCACAAGTTGAGGCAATCGTTCTGAAGTCATGGCGTCAGGTATTATTTCGCGGCTGCGCGGCGGCGCCCTCGGGGGAACCTTAGCCCTTCGCCGCCGCTGCGCGCTGGGCGCGTCCGCGCAAGTGGGACCAAATCCACACGCCGATCCCGATCACGACGAGCACCAGCAGCAGGATCGCGAAGCGGCCGAAGATTCTATCGAGCGAATCCCAGTTGCGGCCCAGCGCAAGCCCGGCATAGGCGAAGCCCGTGCACCAGATCGTCGATGCGAGGAGCGTGAACGCGAGAAATCTTCCGAACGGCATGCGCACGACCCCGGCCGGCAAAGACGCAACGGCACGAACGCCCGGCAGCAGCTTGCACGCGAACACGGCGCGCGCACCGAATCGTACGATCCAATCGTGAGCGTGGGCCAACTCGCGCTCGCGCACGAAGACCAGCTTGCCGAACCGCTCGACGAGCGGTCGTCCACCGTAGTAGCCGATGATATACGCAATCACCGCTCCGATCGTGTCGCCGGCCGTGCCGCACACGATGACGGGGACGAACTCGAGCTCATGCGTATAGGCGAGGTAACCGCCGAACGACATCATCACTTCGCTTGGCAACGGCACGCCGATGGCCTGCAGCGTCATGCCGAGCGTGATCCCGTAGTAACCGGAGTGACGGATGAGGTCGAGCACCCATTGCGTGGCCGCGTGGAAGATGTGCATCTAACCTACGCTCTCCGGCCTACGCAGGGCCGCGAGCACTCTCGCCGCGACGCCGCCGCCGTCCGCCACGATGGCATCGATGATGTCGCTCGGCTGCACGTCTTCCGGTCGCCCCGCCTTCGAACAGGCTGCGTCGAGAACTCGCCGGACGCGCGGCGTGATGAGGATTCCATCCCAAGGGTGATCGGCCGTCTCATCCATTGCGTCGCGCAGCGCGCGTTTCACGTCGTATGCGTCGAAGTGGGCCTCTCGGAAATATCGCGCGACGTCTGCGGGCGGATCGATGGCCATGGCGAGCAGCAGATGCTCGGTGCCCAAAAAATAATGATTCGCGTTTCGGCACTCTTGTTCGGCGAGTTTGATCACGGCGCGTGCCGAAGAACCGTATTGGGAAAACATCGAAGCCCTTTTGAGCTATTCGGCATCGGGGCGACAGGATTTGAACCTGCGGACCTCTCGATCCCGAACCGAGCGCTCTACCAAGCTGAGCTACGCCCCGACCGGTGCCGACCGGCTTTCGTTCGAGTGCTATCCGGCGGCTTCCTTGCATTGCACCGCGATGGCCGGGGGATTCGCGCGCATGTCCCCGAACATCGGCTCTGATGTTTCGCGCGAAGTCAATTCGAAATGCTCAGGACCGATAGTCCATGCGTTACCTCATAGTCGGGTGCGGCCGCGTCGGCTCGACGCTGGCAAAGCGTCTCGCGCGCGCCGGTCATGCCGTCTCGGTCGTCGACGAAAATTCCACGGCGTTCCGCCGTCTCGGCCGTGATTTCCCCGGCAGCCTCGTGCTGGGTACGGGTATCGACGTCGACGTCCTCAAACGTGCCGGCGCAGATAGGGCGGACGGATTCGCCGCGGTGACGCAAGGCGATAATCGCAATATCATGGCGGCCCTCATCGCACAGCAGCATTTCAAGATCAATCACGTCGTGGCGCGCATCTACGATCCGGAACGGTCGTCGATGTACCGCGACTTCGGGATTTCCACGATTTGTCCGACCACGGTGGGCGCGCGCCTTATGGCCGACGCTCTCGAAGAGCACGCGTTCCGCGTGCTGCCGTACGAACGGCCCGATGTCGAGATCATCGAATTCGTCGTGGGCGACGCGGCGCACGGGAAACTCGTCTCCGATCTCGCCGTCAGCGGCAAGACCCAGGTGTGCATCGTCATCCGGCGAGATGGGGCGTCGCGGATTCCCACTCCGGAAATGCGGCTCGAAGCCGGCGACCGCGTGGTCGCTTCGGTGCAGCCGGACTATTTGGACGAGTACCGCAAGATGATCGAAGCCACATTGGCCAAGGCAGGCTAAGTGTTCATCATCGTGGTCGGAGGCGGCAAGCTCGGAACCTATCTGGCAAAAGCGCTGCTCGAACAACAGCACGAAGTGATCGTCATCGAAAAGGACGAGCGCAAGGCCCAGCGCCTCTCGCAGTTCTTGGAGCGCGAGATCGCGCATTTCGGCGATGGCTGCGATCCGCTTGTGCTCGAAGAAGCCGGCGTGAACCGCGCCGACGTCGTCATCGCCGATACGGGCGACGATGAGGACAATCTCGTCATCTGTCTCGTGACCAAGAGAAAATTCCATAAGCCGCGCACCATCGCGCGCGTCAACAATCCGAAGAACAAACAGATATTTGAAGAGCTCGGTATCGACTCGGTCATTTCCGGTACCGAAGTCGTCATGAAGATCGTCCAGCAGGAAGTCAACGTGCGCGACGTATCGCCCTTGATGACGTTCAAGGGCGGCAATTTGGAGCTCGTGCGTTTGTCGATCCCCGCCACGTCGCCGGCCGGCGACAAGCGGCTCTCGCAACTGCAATTGCCAAAGCATGCGGTCATCGTGGCGGTCGAGCGCGCCGGCGATGTCCTCGTTCCCGACGGCGACACCGAAGTGCGATCGGGCGACACGATGCTTATCGTCACGCAGCCCGGCGCCGCGCAGGAGCTCAAGGCGCAGCTCGTCGGTTGATAAATTCCTTTTATGTAGGAGGGCAAGCATCGCTTGCCCCGTCTCTTTTGTAGGAGGGTGAGCAACGCTCGCCCTTTTTGTTTTGGGCAAGCGATGCTTGCCCTAGTACGCGCGTAGAAAAAAGGGGGCAAGCGATGCTTGCCCTAGTACACTCGCCCTCCTACATTTTGGTCAGTTTCAGGTGTTTATTTCGCTGGGACGGTCACCTGCGCGTTGAGCGCTTGATTCACGCGAGTGAGCAGCAGCGCAAGATGCGCCCGGCTCTCCTCATCCATCGAAGATGAGGATCGCACGCCGCGCAATGTGGACCCGAGGTCGACAAGCTTTGCGCGCGCGAGCGCCTGCGCGCCCGCAGGCGTTCCCGCGGTTGGCGCGATCGCCATGTGAATCAGCATGCCTGTGTACGACGCTTGGAGATTGCGCCGGACCGGCGGCAATGCTCCAACACCCTTAGCGCTAAGATCGCCGAACACAGAGCGCTGGGCCCAGTCGAACAGATCCGCGGTGTCCATCGTCTGACCGGGAGCCGCTTTCGACGGCAGTGCCTCGAGACGTTGCAGCATCGCGGGTTGGAACAACTGCGCCAGAATCCGATTCTGCAAGCCGCCGGCGACTTGGATGACGGCGATGTCGTGACGTGGCGTGGGATCGTAGGCCCACTGCGCGCCCGAGAACGGCGACCACTCGGCGTACGTCAAGCTGTTCAACGTGCGCGCCGAGAAGTTCCATGCTGCGTCCGAGAATGCGTAGCGGTCGAGCTGCGCCCATGCGCGGCGCTCCTGCGCGATCGGCACCGGCGACAGCGGCGTGCCCGCGCCGGGATCGCCCGCGTGCGCGCGAGACAGGTATTCCCCGCCTATGAAGTGCGTCGCGATCGTCGCGTCGTAGTCGTATAAGCCGAGCACGTCGCCGAACGAATCGCGCGCGGCTTGGTACGGCTGACCCGAGCGCGGGAAGCGCCGGTCGATCGATGTCATCAACAAATGCGCGAGCGACAGTTGACCATCGGTCCAACCCAACGTGTCGTTCGTGAGGTCGAAGTGGCTGACGCGCGGGTCGACCGCATGCGCGTCGCCGTACGAGACGTCTTCATCGGATGCAAAGCGGTAGAGCGGATTGGACCACGCACTTGCCCAGCTGTGCAGTGTCGGCAACTCGGCTTCGGGCGTGGTCGCCGCGATTTGGCCGTAGCCGTAGTGGATGGCGTAGTAGTCGTACGAGCCGAGCACCTTTTGGTAATATTCTCCTTGCGGCGTTCCGTTAGGCCATAAGTTGAGCGGTGCATACTCCATGACGGAGGTCGCAACGCCGTTGCGCGCGGTGAATGCTTCGTCTTGCAGTTGTTTGGCGGTGTACGCTTCCGATCCGATGAAGTTGTGCTGCAGCCCCATGTCGTGGCCCGACTCGTGCAGCGCGATCGACTTCAAGAAATCGTAGTCGAACTGGTTCTGTCCGTAGCGGGCCGTCCGGCCGAGCATGGCGAGAGCGACGCGACCGTAAGCCGCCTCCATGCTCATGCCCGCGCCGTATTCAGCCTCCTCGCGCGTGAATGCGCTGCCGGAACCGTTGGGATGCGTCGGGTCGGTGAAATCACGCCAAAACTGGTGATTGGCGAGCATGAGGTCGGCATCGAACAGGACGCCCGAGTGGAATTCTTCGCCCGTGCGCGGATCGATCATCAATTGCGCTTCGGCAAAGCCGCCGCCGTTGGACTCGGTGAGCCAGCGCAACACGTTGTAGCGCACGTCGTCGGGATCCCATGACGGGTCGTTCGGCTGGTCCAAGACCTGAATCGCATCGAGGATGCCGACTTTGGCAAACGCTTTGTTCCATTCCATAACGCCATCGCGCAGCGCCGAGCGATATTCCAACGGAACGGTGTTGCTTATATAGAACACCATCGGATTGGTGGCCTTCGATGGATGCGCCGGGTCTTGCGGCTTGAAATTCCAGCGGACGATGTAGTGCGTTTGGCGTGTGTCAACGCGATCGCCGGCGAAGTTCAAGAACGGCGCGTCGAAATATCCGACCCGATCGTCTGCAAGCCGCGGCATGTAGCCGTCGTTCGGCAATGCGACTAAGTTATAGTCGACCTTAATGGCCAAGCTGCGCGGATCGGGCACGTTGTCCACCACGTCGGGCGTGTCGGTGACCCAGTTCTGGATGACCTCGATGAGCACGTTATTAGGAAATGCCTTCGTCGGGCCGAACGCCGAGCTGTCGCCGTCCAGGCGGTACGAATCTTCCGGGGTTGTGCCGAGCGTGGCCTTGAGCGTGTCGTTCAAATCGATCACATCGCCGAGAAACGCGCTTGCGTCGATCACGATGTCACCGCTCACATCGTCTTGCGCGACAACTTTCGCCACGCCGACGTTGGACGCGGCAACTGTCGCTTGGATTGCGTTCTCCGCCGGACTTCCGGGCTGCGCCAAAAAATTCGTGTTCGGCCACGTGATGAAGACCTTGTCGTCGACGCGGCTGAATCGGATCAGTCGGGCCGGAGCGTAATCGAACGAGCCCGGGTAGAGGCCGAATCCACCGAGGCCGTTGACCGGCACGGCGCTTTGGATGAAGTCGGTGTCCAATTGGCTCTTGTGGAGTTGGAGATAGATTTTTCCGGACTTGCGCAACACCGTGAACAATCCGGTTTGGGATTGCGCGCCGTCCACGAATTTCGCCAACGGCGCCGGGGCCGAATCATCGCCGTCAGCGCGCGCGATCGCCGGCGAAGAAGCACACGCGAAAAATACCGCGCACAATAAAAAGATATAACGCCGCATGAACTCTTTCAAACCTCCGAAGTCCGCGCGGGAGACCGACGTCCGCCGCGTTGATGAGTAGAATGGCTCGGCGCAAACGTTTCTTTGCGACGCCGTACGTATTCCTATCCGAATCCGCGCGTGAAGTTACCGACACGCACGTTTGGGAATTCAGACGCGAGTCGCGTGAGCCACGCAGCCATACCGAGTGTAGGCTGCGCGGGCCTGCCGACCGCCGCGAAATACTCTGCCGGATCCACGTTTAGCGTCCGTGTCTGAACCATGCTTATAGAATAGGCATCCAGCAGTCGCTCGAAACTTTTCATTTCCTCTGCTTCGTCGGTGACGCCGGGATGTGTGAGCAGATTGAGCGACACCGAAATGCCGGCCTCGCTTGCGACCTGAAGGCTTTTGCAGACCTCGTCAAAGCCGTAGCCGCGCGGACGGTAGTATGCCGAATACGCCGCCGGACGCGCAGAATTCAGACTTACGCGCACCGATTGCAGGCCCGCCTCGATGAGCGAAGCGAGCGCTCGGGGCGAGCTTGCGTTCGTATTGCAGTGTACGATGCCGGCGCTTGTCCGCGCGCGGATCTCGCGAATGGCGCTAGCGATGCGCGGCGCAGCGAGAAGCGGTTCGCCTTCGCAGCCTTGGCCGAACGACACGATGTCGCCGCCCCCGTCGAGATGCGCGACGGCAAGCGCCACGATCTCGTCGCTCGACGGCGCGATGCGCACGCGTTCCTGCGCGGCGGCGAACCCCGATTCGGGATCTTGCGCCGAGATGCACCCGATGCAGCGCGCGTTGCATGCGGGCGACACCGGGATGGCAGCCTCGCCCGAACGTAAGAACGAGTTCTGTGCTGTGAAGCAACCGTACTCGGTGGCGCAGCGGACGAGCTGGCGCACGAGCGCCGTTTCGCCGAACTCCGCGACGCGAGCCGCGATGCCGGCTCGGACGTGTTCTTCGCCGTGCTTCGCGGCGCTCCAAGATTCGAGCGAGTCGGTCGGCAGGGCCGCCGCGACGATGCCGGTTCCGTCCCACGCAGCCGCGGTGTATCCATATAAAGGCAACGCCGGCGCGCCGGGCCGGCTCTCGTACGCGGGCAGCGACGCGCGCGTGTATCCGAGCGGCAAGGCGACCGCCATCGCATCGACCGGAACGCCGTCGAGATCGTCGAGCGTCGTTCGACGATCACCGTCGAAGACCACCGCGCTGCGGCCGGGCAGCGTGAGCAAGAGCGCGCCCTCGGGCAGAGGTATGAAATCGGCCGGTTTCGCGCGGCGCACCCAGCCGTCGTCGACGGCGGCCGAATAGCCGGGCACGTCGAGCAGCGCTCCGTCCGGGCGCGCAACCAACGGTGAGGGAACCTTCACTATGCGTTTGCCGGAGCGTGCGCGCCGGTGAGAATTTCGTCCGGCACGCTTATCTCCGCGAAAAACACGATTTCTGCCGGTCCGGCCATCTCCACGCTCGCGCCGGGACCAGGCCACTCGATGCTCACCGACCCTCCCGGCATGTGCACGTCGAGCGGCGACGTCGCTCGGCCGGTAAGTATCGCCGAGACGCCGACGGCGCATGCCCCGGAACCGCAAGCTTGTGTTTCGCCGACACCGCGCTCGAGCACGCGCATGTTCAAGCTGCCGCCCGAGACGTGCGCGATCTCGAAGTTCGCGCCGTTGGGAAAGAGATCGAGCGCCGCGAGCGACGCCGCATGCGCCGCAATATCCGCGCGTTCGACCGGCGTGTCTAAGAATGTGACGCAATGCGGGTTGCCCATCGAGACCGCGCATATGCGCACCGGGGCCCACCCCGGCACCTCGACCAACTCATCAATAGCGCGGGCATCGGGATCTCCGCGCATGGGGATTTCAGCTTTGGCAAAGCGCGGCACGCCCATATCGACGGCTACGACGTCGGCGCCGTCGCGCACGGCGCGTCGCACGCGGACCAGTCCGCTTGCCGTTTGCACGGTGATCGCGCTCGGCGAACCCGCGCGCGTGTGTTCGAGGTAGCGCGCGATGCATCGGATGCCGTTGCCGCACATCTCCGCTTCGGTTCCGTCCGCGTTGAAGATGCGCATGCCGATGCCGGCTTCGCCGCTGGTGGGCGCCTCGAGAACGAGCAGCCCGTCTGCGCCTATGCCGAATCGGCGCTCGCACCAAAGCCGCGCGAGCGCGGCGAACGGCAAGTGCTCGCCCGCGCTATTGTCGAGCAGCACGAAATCGTTGCCCGTGCCTTGCACCTTGGCGACGGAAAACTTGCGCATGACGTGGGCGCGCGGACTAGTTTTGCGCGGCGCTAGCCGACGTTTCAGGTTGCGAGCGGCTTTGGTCGGCCGATGGCGGGCGCGCCCCGTCGGCCGGCGACGCATCTGCCAGCCGCGGCTGGTGCGCGGCTAGCTCCGAACCGGTGAATTGAACCGGCGATTGCGGCGAAACGGTGGAGACGGCGTGCTTATAGACCAAATGCGGCTTGTTATCATATTCGAGGATGATCGTGAAGTTGTCAAAACCGCGGACATGACCGCGCAATTGGAATCCGTTGCGCAAGTAGATCGTCACGAGCGCGTTTTCTCTTTTTATCGCAAGCAAGTACGCATCTTGCAATGGCAGATTCGGTTTCACGGCCGTCTCCATGAACGAGAAATCCCTCAGGGAGTGAGGTATGGTCATTTTTTTAGTTCACGTCCTGGCAGCGATTTCCCTTGCCGCAGCCGTAACCGCGCGCGAGGCGGCCGTGCGGTCGCCGGCTTCGATGATGCGCGCGGTCCGCAATCTGCGAAACCACGTGTCCTGGCGCGCAGCATATTGCGACGTGCGAAGCGTGCAGCGCGAGATCGCCTCCCCGCGCGTCGCCGTTCCGTCGGCGATCGCGAGCGCTTCCGCATAACCGATGCCCGTCAAGGCAGGCGCTGCCGGCCAGCGCGCGCGTATGGATTGCGCTTCGTCTTCAAGCCCTGCGGCGAACATCGCGCCGACGCGCGCCGCGATGCGAAGGCGAAGTTCTGCGCGCGCCACGTTCATCACAAATACCCTTAAGTGAATTTCCGGAGCGGGAACGCGCGGCTCGCTCGGCGCTGACGCACATTCGATCCCTTCTTCCCTTTTCGCAAGCGCAGCCTCAAGCGCGCGTATGGTGCGATAGCGGTCGCCGGCGGGCACCCGCTGTGCCGCAATCGGGTCCAGCGCGCCCAGCCACTCTCGCAGCGCCTCATGAGAATGAAGTTGAACTTCGCGGCGAACTCGTGTGCGAAGCTCATCGCTGCCCGCCGGACGATCGATCGGCATCGTGCCGGCGAGCGCCTCGATGTAGAGCCCGGTGCCACCGACAAGGACCGCAAGGCGTCCGCGCGCCGCGATCTCTGCAATCGCGATGCGAGCGTCGGTGACGAATCGCGCGGCGCTGTACCGGACTGCCGGTGAGACGATGCCGTATAAATGATGCGGCACGCGCGCCATTGCGCCGGCAGACGGCCAACCGGTACCGATCGGCATGCCTTCGTAGATCTGGCGCGAATCCGCGTTGACGATCTCACCGCCGACGTCTTCGGCGGCCGCAAGCGCCGCATCCGATTTTCCTGACGACGTGGGACCGCAGACGCACAGCGCTTCGATGGTCGATTTAGCGCTCACGCGCGCCTGAAGGCCTTTGCAAGCGTCGCTGCGTCGAGGCGAAGCATCGTCGGCCGTCCGTGCGGACAAGTGTGTGGGTCGCTGCACAAACGCAGCCGTTCCACGAGCGCGACCTGCTCTTGCAGCGCCAGCGGTTCGTGAGCGCGCACCACCGAGTGGCACGCGATCGTCGCAAGCAGCCGCGTTCGATGAGCCGGACCTTCACGTGGCGCATTGTCGGCGGCAAGATCGTCGAGCACGCCCGCCAGATCGAAGCGCCGCTTCTCGTATCCCGCCGGCAGCGACCTGATGCGAAATGCGTTGTCGCCGAATTGCTCGACGTCGACGCCGGCCGCCATCAACTCGTCTTGATGTTCGTGCAACGCCGCAGCCCGATCCGGATCGAGTTCGACGACCGTTGCGAAAAGGAGCGGGACGCCGGCATCGGCGGTGCCGGCACCGGCGAGCAGCGCTTCGTATGCAATGCGCTCGTGTGCGGCGTGCTGGTCGACGAGCATGAGGTTCGCGCCGTCGCTGCAGGCGATGTACGTCTGATCGATCTGGCCGAACACGCGAAGACGTCCCGGCGGCGATTCGAGCGCCGGACTCGCGTCAAATCGCGACGCTTCGACTGTTGTCGGCAAGAGAAAGCCGTCGCTCGATTCGTCCGCGGCACCCGCTTCCTCGAGCCCGAGTGCGGAAAGGATCGGCGACGGCGCCGCGCGTGACGGCTCGATGATGCGCAGCGATCGTGCGACCGCGGCGCGAACGGCATCGAAAACGGCGGCGCTGAAGCGAAAACGGACTTCTGCTTTTGTCGGGTGGACATTGACGTCGACATCTTCGGGTGGCAAGTCGACGCGGATGACGCCGTATGGGTACCGGCCGGTCATGCCAAATGACCCGTTCGCGGCAAGCCACGCAGCACCAAGCGCGCTCGATCGAACGAGCCGGCCGTTTACGAAAAAGATCTGATGGTTGCGGTGCGGCCGGTCGCGGCCTGGCGCGCTGATATAGCCGGTGATTTTTTCGCGCGCATGCCCCGAGTCGCCATCGATCGCGACGAGTGCGCCGCGTGCATCGCGGCCGAACACCGATTCCAACCGGTCGACCGGATCGGCGACAGCGGGAAGCGCCCAGACGTCTCGGTCGTCGTGGCGCAAATGAAACCCCACGGCCGGCCATCCCAGCGACAACTGACTCAAGTATGCGGCCACGCGTGCGAATTCAGCGCGCGGGCTCTTGAGAAATTCGCGTCGAGCCGGCGTGAGCGCGAAGAGATCCCGCACGGTGACTTTGGTTCCGAGGGGCGCCGCGACCGCTGACGGTGCGGTCGTCGTCGTTCCGGTCGCTTCGACGCGCGCTCCCACCTCATCGCCGCGCCGTCTCGATACGATCTCCAGCCGGCCGGCGGCGGCGATGCTCGCGAGGCCTTCGCCGCGGAAACCGAGCGTGCGGACCGCGAAGAGATCGTCTGCTATAGTTAGTTTGCTGGTCGCGTGGCGCATGAGCGCGAGCACGAGCTCGTCGGCTCCCATGCCGCGGCCGTCATCGCTGACTGAGATCGCGGTGCGGCCTCCGTCGATCAATTCCACGCTTACGACGCTCGCGCCGGCGTCAAGGCTGTTCTCCACGAGCTCCTTGACGACTGAAACCGGCCGTTCGATGACTTCGCCGGCGGCGATTTGCGCAATCGTTGCTTCGTCGAGCAGCCGAATCGGGTCGAAAACTTGCATCGGTCGTCGATTTGGCGCGAAACGCCCGAAAATCCCCTCCTACGGGACAATTCTCTCTTGACGGGCGAAACAGTTATGCTATTATACTAATACCACAGTACGACAGCACATTAGTGCGTCGGTTCGAAGGAGAAAAGAAAATGATCCGCGTGTTCACACAAAATCCCCAAGATCGCGAAAACCAGGTCACCTCGCTCATCGGTTTGCCGACAACCATTGCTGGCAGCATGTTCGCCGGCTGGGGCCCGAAGCTGTAACCTGACATGAGCGCGATCTTCACAGTCGATCCCCATTCGGGGGTCCCCATCTACCTCCAGCTCATCGCCGTCGTAAAGCGGTCGGTGGCGCTCGGGGTGCTGGTGCCCGGCGAGCAGTTGCCGACCGTGAAGCAACTCGCCACAACCTTGACGGTCAACGCGAATACCGTCGCCCGTTCGTACCGGGAACTCGAGCGCGATGGCGTGATCGAGACGAGCCCGGGCCGCGGATCGTTCGTGCGCGGAAACGGCTCACAAGTCGCTTCCACCAAAGCCGCCACCGACAGTGCGGCTGCGGCGATCGACGGCGCCGTGCGCGAGGCGAAATCCATGGGGCTCGATCGCGCGGGCGTCACACAACTAGTCGAACAAGTCCTCGAGCGCTGGTATCCGGCGATCGACGGGCGGGAGGCATCATGACGGAACCAATAGCGATTGCCGTCGACGGGCTGAGCAAGCGTTTCGGCGACGTCACCGCACTCGATAATTTCTCGATAGCAGTCCCGAAGGGATCCATCTTCGGCGTGCTCGGCACCAACGGCGCCGGCAAGACCACGGCGTTCAAATGTATGTTGGGACTGGCGCGAGCCGACGCGGGTACCACGCTTTTCGAAGGCTCGCCGCTCACCCCGGCATTGTTCGAACGCATGACGTACGTGCACGAACGGCCGGCGCTCTACAGCGACCCGCGCGTCTCCGATCATCTCGAATGGACGCGACGCACGTATGCTCGATACGATGCCCCGCGCGCCGCAAAGCTGCTCGACCTCTTCGGTCTCACGCCCAAGAAGCGCGTGAAGACCCTTTCGAAAGGCCAGCAGTCGGCCCTCGCTTTGACCCTCGCGTTTGTCACGCGGCCCGACATCTTGATCCTCGACGAACCTGCAAGCGGGCTCGATCCCGTGAACCAACGTAATGTGCTCGATTTGCTGATCGGCGAGGCCGCCGGCGGCGCAACCATCGTTTTCTCCTCGCACGCAATCGGGCAGGTGGAACGGGCGGCAGACCGCGTCGCAATCCTGCACCGCGGCAAGAAGATGCTCGACGGCGAAGTCGATCTTCTCAAGGCCGATGAGAAAGTGGTCGAGGCGACCTTTGAAAACGACGCTCCTTCCGTAAACGGCCTGGCGAGGGATCCGTCGGTGCGCCGCATCGTGCGCGCCGGCCGGCTGCTGCGCGCGTTCGTACGCGGGAACAGCGACGAGGTCGCAAGACACATCGCGGCGCTCGAGCCCAAGAGCTTGCGTGTGCTCGACCAAAATTTGGAAGATATCTTCTTGAACGCCGTCGCTGCGAGCGACGGCGAAACCGCCGCCGCCGCGGCCGACTTGGAGAGCTAAGATGTACTACATGGAGTTTCTATTAGTTCGCAAGATTTTATATTGGCTGTGTGGATTGCTGGCGGTTGCGATAGCGATCGTGTCGTGGGCCGTAGCGAGCAACGCCCACAGTATCTCGTCTCATCCCCACGGCGTCGTGCCGTTTGCCGCACTCTTGGCGGGCGCCACATTTGTCTCGGCGATCATCGCGATGATCTTCGGCTGTGCGCTCGCGCGGCAAAACGCAGGACATCTGCCGCTCGTGTGGACTAGACCGGTCTCGCGCGACAGATTCGCCCTTTCACTCACCATCGTGCACTTAGCCGGCATCGCGGCTGCATTCGTGCTTACGTTAGCAGCCACACTCGGCGTGTTCGCTATGTTCGGTGCGCTCGATTTGATCACGATGGCCGGCGAGCTACCGGTCACTCCTGAAGGCGTGGCGCGCATGCTGCTCTTTCCGCTCGCATGGTACGGACTCGTTCTGGCGCTCACCTCAAGCTTGAGAGCCGGCGCGGGCTTCATCCCATTCGGTGCATGGATCTTAGGCTCGCTGCTCGTCGCCCTGGACGCGAGCCACCTATTCAGCGGCGCTTCCGCGGTCGTCATCAACGTCATAGACCATGTGAATCCGCTCTATTACTTCAGCATGCACTTCGACCAATCCGGAAGCAATGAATCTATGGTATCAAACGTAGGCGTTGCGATCGTCGGCCTCGCCGCCATCGCCGTCGCCGGCTACGTCGCCGCTCTCGCCCAGTGGCGCCGACTGGAGGCATGATCATGGAGCAGCTGGGACTTCATTTCGTCATCACGATCGGGCCGTATCGCGTGCGCTGGGGAATCAGCGTCGACGAAGGCAACACGCCGTCGTCCTGATCCTGTAGGAGGGCAAGCCGTACTAGGGCAAGCATCGCTTGCCCTTTTGGGTTGTAGGGGCCGGCTCTTGTGGTCGGCCCCGCTTTCCCATCGCAAAAAAAATGGGCAAGCGATGCTTGCCCTAGTACGATGAATGATTTTATCGAATATTAGTCTTGGCGGCCGTAGAGTTCGGCGCCGAATGTAGGCTGGGCCGGTTGGGCGCGACCCGCAAGCTTGACATTGTTGCGGCCATCCTGTTTTGCTGCGTACAACGCGACATCGGCTGCCTTGACGAGAGCCGTCTTCTCGGTCACATCTTGCGGATAGCCGGCGACTCCGATAGAAACGGTGATATTGACCAGCTTCTGCTCGAGCGCGAACATCTTCTCTTCGACCGCTTGGCGGATCCGGCCGGCCACCATCGCCGCCTCGGCTTTGATGGTCTCCGGCATCACGATCGTGAACTCGTCCCCGCCGTAGCGGCAGCAGATGTCCACGCGGCGCGCGTGCTGGCGCAGCACTTCGCCAAGTTGGCGGAGCAGCTCGTCGCCCTGCGGATGTCCGTACGTATCGTTGATGCGCTTGAAAAAATCGACGTCGATGATGAGCAGCGACAGCGACTGACGTGCGGTCTGCGCCTTGCGGAACTCTCCCTCGAGCCGTTCTTGATACGCGCGGTTGGTCAGCAATCCCGTCATCGAGTCGGTCTCTGCAAGCTCAACGGTCTTGCTATGCAAGAGCGCGTTTTGGATGCCGACCGAAGCCAGCCGGATGAGCCGGTCCACGAGGCGCTGCTGTTCGAACGTGAACGCGTTGGGGCGGTTGTCGGTGAAGACGACGCAGCCGATGGTCTGCGTCTCGCTCAAGATCGGGACCACCATGCAGCCGTGGGCGGCTTTCGGTTTGGGCAGACCGCTTTCGCGCGGCTCCCGTTGGAGATCGGCCACGAGCAGCGGCCGTTGTTCCATCGCTGAATATCCGACGATGCCCTCGCCGAACCGTAATTTCGACCCGCGATAGAAATCGGCGTGCGGTCCCGCGAGTGCCTCCGCGCGTAAGATGTCTTCCTTCGTCTCGGCATCGAAAGACGCGATATACACCACGACGTTTTGCCACGGCACCGATTCTTGGAACTGCTTGAGCATGTTGACGAGCTGCGCGAGCACTTCTGGCAGCGCGAGCTTCGTGCCGAGATCGGAGCCGGCCTCAAGCACGCGGTTGATGGCGCGGATCTGACGTTCGGAGCGGCGTCTTGCGACAAGGCCGTACGCGGCGGCTCCATAGGCGACGGCGCCGAAGGTGAGCGCCAGACCGATCTGTGAAGCGAGCTCGGCGGCTGGGTGCGAGAGGCCATCCGCCAACCCATACGCGACGGCGGATGCGATGAGCGCCGCAATCGCATTGATCATCGGTGCTGCCGCTGCGTCGAGCGCGGCGATCAAAACGAGGGCGCTGAAGCCGGAATACCAGCCTACCGCGGAAGCGGCGCCGATGTCGAGCAGGATGACCGCCGCGAAACGGATGCGCGAGAGAACTCCCGCAGTGTCGGCGATCTCGCTGCCGGCGGGCAACGAAAGCAGCGTTGCCGCAATGCCATAGACGAGCAAAAACACCCACGCGAGGTCGGGCAGCGGCGTCGAGATCGGCAACAGGAGCGCTTGGACGATTGCAAGCCAGCGCACTCCCGCAAGCGCGAGCGGATAGGTGATGAATCGCTGGAATTTTTGCTTCTCGTCCGCCACGGTCTCAAATCCGAATCAGGTGATGTCCAAACGGAGCTGCGCCCTCCCCGAGTCCACCGCTCGCGTGACGCGCGGGGAAGCCGCCGGAGGCGCAGGCCTACTCTCTAAGGCATCGGCTAGTTCGCGTGCGCGTCGCACGACCTCCTCAGGCAGCCCTGCCATGTTCGCCACAGCGATTCCATAGGACCGGCTGCTGGCGCCGTGAAGGACCCTGTGGGAGAAGACTGGCCCGCCGCGGCCCTCGGCCACTAAAACGTGGAGATTCTCCACAAGCGGATACGCGGCGGCTAGACCAACCAGTTCGTGGAAGTGTGTTGCGAATAACACCATTGGCATCGCGTCGCCCAAACCCAGCAAATACTCACCGATCGACTGGGCAATGGCAAGTCCGTCGGTGGTGCCGGTGCCGCGCCCGACCTCATCGATCAGCAGCAGACTCCGTGGCGTGCACCGTCGCAGGATCACCGCCATTTCTGCCATCTCGACGTAGAACGTCGATCTTCCTGAGGCGATGTCATCGCCGGCGCCGATGCGCGTGAACAGCCGGTCGACGATGCCGAGCCGGGCCACCGTCGCCGGCACGAACGATCCGGCTTGAGCCAATATCGAGAGCAGCGCGGTCTGACGGAGGTAGGTCGATTTTCCACCCATGTTCGGTCCGGTTATGAAGAGGAAACGCTTGTTCTCGTCCATGCGGCAATCGTTCGGCACGAAATCAACGCCGCCGACGGCCTCGACGATGGGGTGGCGGCCGCCCTCGACTTCATAGACGCGCTCGTCCATCATTTCCGGCCGCACGTAGCGGCGCTCTCCGGCGACTTGAGCGAGCGAACAGTGGACATCGAGTTGCGCGATCGCCCGGGCGGCCTCCAAGAGCGCGCCGGCACACGAGTCGATGCGCGCGAGCACCGCGTCGAATTCCTCGCGCTCGAGCGCGACCTGGCGTGATTTGGCGCCGAGGATGTCGGCTTCCAGCGCTTTGAGCTCAGGGTCGGTGAAACGCTCCGCATTGACGAGACTTTGCCGCCGTTGGAAATGCGCGGGAATGCGCTCCGAGTGCAGGCGTGACACTTCGTAGTAGTAGCCGAACGCTTGCGTGTATTTGATCTTAAGCGACTTGATGCCGGCCTGCACTCGCGCCCGTTCCTCAAGCGCGAGGATGTGATCGCGGCTCCGCGTTCGCAGTTCCACGGTCTCACGCAGACTAGCGTTGTGATCCGGCCGGATCACGCCGCCGTCAACGATCGTCGGCGGCACATCCTCGACGAGCGCGACGCTTAGAAATTCTGCAAGCGTCGCCGGTGCGCCACCGGCTGAGATCAGTTCCGAGAAGGCCCGAATGCGATCGTCTCGCTCGGACGCCAAGACTTCGATCAAACCGCCCATCGCGACGACCGAAGCCCGCAACGCGCTCGCGTCGCGCGGCCCGGCACGTCGCGCGCGCACTTTCTGTACTATCCGCTCGACATCGCCGATGCTCGCGAGCTTGTGCTGCAGCTCCAGCCGCGTGGAGACGCGAGCGGCGAGCGCTTCCACCCGATCGTGACGGGCGCGGATCTCTGCGATATCCACCGACGGTGCGCACAACCGGCGGGAGAGAAGACGCGAGCCCATCGCGGTCTTGGTGCGCGCGAGCACACCGAGCAACGACGCCTTTGCGTTATCGCCCGATGCTGCGACGATATCGAGATGGCGCCGCGTCGACGGGTCGAGCACGAGTGTTCCAATGGCCGAAGATGCGCGCGCTCCGACGCTTTCGGCGATGGCGTCGCCGTCGAGGTGCAGCCTGTTCAGGTAACGGCGCAAGAGGTCGAGCGCTGCCGCCGCGGCGGGCCGCTCGTCGAGTGAAAATGCCTTAATCGACTGCGCGTGTCTGTCTGCGAGAGACTGCGCTGCCTGCGATTCTGCAGCTTCGCCGAATGCGGCGACCCTGCAATTCGGCCCGACGAGAGGCGTCACGTTCAGCGCCTCGCGATCGTCGGCGACGACGACTTCGCTCGGCGCGATGCGGCCAAGTTCGGCTGCGAGTCCGTCGTCGTCGTCCACGACGGTCAGCGCCGCCGTCGCGGTGGACACGTCCGCGTAGGCGATCGCGGTCATCCCGCCGGCGCGCGAGACCGCGCACAGATAGTTCTCCTGTTCGGCGGCGAGGAATTGATCTTCCAGCACGGTGCCGGGCGTCAAGACGCGGACGATCTCGCGGCGCACGAGCGTCTTGCCGTCCGGCGCTTCCATCTGTTCGGCGATCGCGACGACGCGTCGTTGCCGCATGAGACGGGCTAGGTAGGAGTCGACGCTGTGATACGGCACGCCGGCCATCGCGACGCGCCCGGCCTTGCCCGCTTCTTTGGACGTGCAGATGATGTGCAGCGATCGCGCGAGGTCTTCGGCGTCGTCGCCGTACGCTTCGTAGAAATCGCCGACACGAGCTAAGAGCAGCGCCTCGGGATATTGATCTTTGAGCGCGAGGTACTGCGCGATGAGCGGCGAGGCCGCGAACTCGCGCAACGACGAGGTCACACCGCCGTACCCGCTAGACCCCACTGGAACGCTTGATCGACGGCGACGTCGACGAACGCGCGGCCCTCGGTTCTCGCGTCGCGCGGCCAGATCACCGTCGCATTGTGGCCGCTCTTGCCGGCCATGCGAGTCGGATCTTTCTTCGACGGCCCTTGCGTCAGCACGCGCACCGTTTCGCCGAGAAACGATTCGTTGAACTTGCGCATCATCTCGTTTTGCGCCGTGTTGACCCTCTGCAGACGACGGATCTTCTCATCCGCGGGGACTTGCGGCGTCATGGTCGCGGCCGGCGTGCCCGCGCGCGGCGAGTACGCGAAGATGAACGCATATTCGAAAGTTCCACGATTCACGAGGTCGAGCGTGCACTGGAAATCTTCTTCAGTCTCGGTTGGGTAGCCGACGATGAGATCGGTGGTCAGCGCCCAGCGCGGCAGCTTCTCGCGGAAGTATGCGATCTTTTCGAGATACTCTTCGATCGTGTAAAGTCTTGCCATCGCCTTGAGCACGCTGTTGCTCGCGCTTTGCACCGGAAGATGCAATCGTGGTGCGACGTTCGGCAGTTGCGCGAGCGCGTCGACGACGTCCGGCCCGAAATCTTTGGGATGCGAGGTGAGAAAGGTGAGCCGCTCCAGCCCTTCGATGCGGCCGATGCGCATGAGGAGGCGAGAAAAATCCAGACCGCTCGCTTCATGGTAGTACGAATTCACGTTTTGGCCGAGCAAGGTGATCTCTTTGGCGCCGCAGCGGATCTCGCGCCGCACCTGGCTCTCGATCTCATCGGGATCGAGACTTTCGAGCGGACCGCGGGTGTACGGCACGATGCAATACGTGCAGAACTTCTCGCAGCCGCGTGTGATATTGACGAGCGCTCGGAAATGCGCGTACTGGGCCGGCCCATCCAGACCCGGATCGTCTTCGGCGGACGGCATGGTGAAAGTTGTGTCGGGCGGAGGCGAGTCGCTCGGGACGCCCCACTCGGTGAGCAACTGTTTGAAGCGATTGTATTCGCGCGGACCGAGGAGCGCGTCGATCCACGGCGCCTTGGTGCGCATGATTGCGCGGTCTTTTTCTGCTAAACAGCCGGCCACGAGCACTTTTGTGTCGGGGTGTTCGTCCTTGAACGGCTTCAGTTGCCCGAGGCGGCCGTAGACCCGCGTTTCCGCCTTTTCGCGGATCGCGCACGTATTGAGGATGATGATATCAGCCTGCGCCGGGTCGTTGGTGAACGTGCAGCCCATCGTCCAAGCCTGGTGCGCGAGGCCGTTCGAGTCGGCCGCGTTCATCTGACAACCGAACGTCTGAAGGTATATTGAAGCCATGGCGAAGCGTGTTCCCGATGTCGCGGACCGTTTCCGGCATAGCCGATATACCTAAGGATGAAGGACCGGCTTGTTTACGTCGACGGACTACGGGCAATTGCGGTGCTCGGCGTCGTCTTGAGCCACGCCGCGAAATACTCCATGTCGTTCATAAACGGAGGCGCCCCATATCATGCGATGTACGAAGGTGCACATGGTGTCGACCTCTTCTTCGTCATTTCGGGATTCTGCCTGAGCTTCCCGACGCTTGCCGCGATCCGAAAGGGTGTCGGACGACCTTTTGACGTTGCCGGATTCTTCGCCCGTCGGATCGTGCGCATCGTGCCGCCCTACTGGATCGCGTTTGTCATTGTCCTCGCTGGATCCATCGGATTCGTCGCCGCTGGCTACGCGCTTCCGTGGCCGACCGTCATCATGCCGCCAACGGTGGCGAACGGTTTGATGCAACTCGCGTTCCTCACGCCCGGGAACAACCTCGTCGGATCATTTTGGACCCTCGCGGTTGAGTTCCGTTGGTATTTGGCCTTCCCGCTAATATTGTGGATTTGGATCCGATCGCCGGCAGTGTTCGCAGCCGTTGGGGCCGCCGCGTTGGTGCTCTATGCGACCCATGAGACAAGGATCGTCGATCTTGCGACGCTGCCGGCATTCATGCTGGGCATCGTCGCCGCCGACATGACCATCCGGCGTCATCGGATTTGCGCGTGGGCCGTCGTCCTTTGCGTCCCCGCGCTTCTCGCTGCGCTTTGGCTCGAACCGAAGGGGCACTTGAATTTCGCCTATCAAGATCAAATCTGGTGGCAAGCGCCGTTCTTTTTTCTGATTCTCGCGGCCGGCGCGAATAAGCCGCTGCAGGCCATCCTCGAATTCAAACCGCTTGTTTTCATAGGCGTCGCCTCGTACAGCATCTACCTGCTGCACGATCCATTAATGGCACTTTACGGGGAATACGGTGGCACGAACCCGTTTGCATGCGCGCTTATCGGCGTACTTTCCGGCGTGCTATTTTGGTGGTATTGCGAGCGACCGTTCGTCTCTGCGCCGCTTAAGGGTACTCTCGTTTCGCAAATCACGGACATATTCCATGCCGTACGGCGTCTGCTTCGAATTCCCGGCACGATTCCGTCTCCCGCTCCTGCGGCAGCGCCGCTTTCGTCCAAGCTCTAGTGGGCGGGCGCGAGGCGCTGAAGCAACGATAGGGGGAGATAGACCTTTCCGCCGACCATCGCCGGTGCGATGGTGAACGTCGCCGCTTTGCCGTTGAGGGTGTAATCGCGCGACCCCACCGCACACTGCAGTTCGATGCCGCGGCCGTGGATCGCGATCACGTCGCCGGAGATCGCCACGTTCGCTCCTGGCAGATATGACGCGAGTGACGCGAGGACGTCATCGGTCGCGCCTGAGTTGCCCGATCCGCTTAGGGCCGCCGCGACCGAGATCACGCTCAACGTGTCGGGAAAGACATCGACGACGCGGGTGATGCGTCCTGGCGACTTGCCGGTGACGGTCACGATATGAAAGCCGCCTTGCACCGACTTCGCTTCGAGCGGCAGCGAGCCGGCTCGTGCACCGTCGATGAACACGTTGTCGCCTGCGGTCCCTCGCACGCTCAAAAAACCCGGCGACTTCGATGCGTCGGATTGGCCGGGACTCGGGCCGATTCGCTGCAGCACGAGGCTTATAGGCGTGGTCTGGCCCACGTTCACATCGACTCCGGCGGTCTGGACGTTCCATCCCGCGCGTGAGACGGTGAGCGAGTGATGCCCCGGCAGCAAGTCGTCGACAAATGCAGGCGTCCGCCCTAGATAGTTGCCGTCCATCCATACTTCCGCACCCGAGGGCAGCGACGTGACGTACGCACCCCCATGCGGCGCCAACGTGGCGGCCGGCGTCGGACGCGGATCGGCTCGGCCGATGGCGGAACCGGTCAAGACCGTACAGGCGCAGACCAACGCGCAAGCTATTTGTCGCACGTGCGTTTTTTCGCAACGCCGTGGCTATCGCCCTGGGCAAACACACGCTGCAACCGAGGCCGAGCGCGGTCGCGCGGCGAAGCATGACCGCCCTTGAGTACCTCGCCGATCGTCGCCCTCGTTGGGCGCCCCAACGTGGGTAAATCCGCGTTGTTCAATCGATTGCTCGGTCGCCGCCTCGCCATCGTCGAGGAAACCCCCGGCGTGACCCGCGATCGCCTCTACGCGCCCGTGGAGTGGCTTGGGCGGCGATTCACGGTCGTCGATACCGGCGGGATCGATACCGGCGACGTCGACGACATCATGGAGCAGACGCGGGCGCAAGCAGAGCTGGCCATCCGCGAAGCCGATGTCGTGATCTTCGTGGTGGACGCGCAAACCGGCGTGGTCAGCGGCGACGACGACGTCGCCGGCTTGCTCCGGCCGCAGCGCGAAAAGGTGCTCCTCGTCGCGAACAAGGTTGAATCCCCTAATTCGAGCGCCAATATCTACGAGTTTTGTTCGCTAGGCTTCGATGTGCCGATGGCCGTATCGGCGGTCCACGGCTTGCAAAGCGGCGATCTGCTCGACGCCATCGTGGCAATGCTGCCCCAAGACAAGACGGGCGACGACGAAGACGACGGCGCCGTTCGTCTCGCGATCATCGGTCAGCCCAATGTCGGCAAGTCATCGCTGGTCAACGCGCTCGTCGGCCACAAGCGGGCCATCGTCTCCGCGACGCCCGGCACGACCCGTGACGCCACCGACACCGAGACGGAACGCGACGGCCGACGGTTCGTGATCATCGATACGGCCGGCATTCGCCGCCACGTCAATCAGGGGCCGGCACTCGACTATTACAGCAGCCTGCGGTCCGTGACGGCTATCGGCCGCTGCGACGTCGCTCTCCTGATGATCGACGCGCAAGTGGGCGCCACGGCGCAGGACCGCCGGATAGCCGGCCTCGCCACCGAAGAGGGCAAGGCGCTCGCGATCATGGTCAACAAGTGGGACTTGGTCGACGCGGCTGCCTTTGACCGCGCTGAAGTGGAAGGAGCGCTGCGGGCGGATTTCTCGTTCGCGCCGTATGCTGCGCTGCTCTTCGGCTCTGCGCT
The DNA here is from genome assembly GCA_036511855.1 of Candidatus Eremiobacteraceae bacterium. NCBI lineage: Bacteria > Bacillati > Vulcanimicrobiota > Vulcanimicrobiia > Candidatus Eremiobacterales > Candidatus Eremiobacteraceae > Candidatus Eremiobacteraceae bacterium. Next base: position 57,914 of record DATCBN010000017.1, read on the forward strand.
CACGAAAAAGGGCGTCCACAAGATTTGGGAGACCGTCGCGGCCTGCGCAGACGAGCGCCGCAAACGGGTGCCGACCTCTCGCCTCAATCACGTCATCCGCGATGCTTTCCGGACGCATCCGCCGGCGTTGTTCAAAGGCAACGCCATGAAGTGCTACTACGTCACGCAAGCGGGTACCGCACCGCCCGAGTTCGTCTTCTTCGTCAACGATCCGCGGTTGCTGCACTTCTCCTATCAGCGCTACCTCGAGAATACCATTCGTGAAGCTTTCGGATTCATGGGAACGCCGATCAAGATGGAGTTCCGGCCGCGAGTCCAACAGGATGCCGCGACTCACGAAGATATGATTCTTTCCACCGGCGCAGGTGCGGCGGAGGAAAAGGTATGACCGCAACGGCGGTTGCGCTGCTTTTGGGTGCCTATTTGGTCGGCTCGATCCCGTTTGGCATCTTGGTGGGGCGCGGGCTATTCGGCGTCGATCCGCGAGAAGTCGGCAGCGGCAACATCGGCACCGTTAATTCTATGCGCGCCCTCGGGAAGTTTGGCGGAGCCCTCGTCCTCATCGGGGACGTCATAAAAGGAATCGCGCCGACGCTCGTGGCCGGCGCGATCCTTCACCTCGATGCGTGGCTTGTCGCCGCCACCGGTCTTGCGACCATCGCCGGTCACAATTGGTCGGTTTTTCTGCGGTTCGGTGGCGGAAAAGGCGTGGCGACGGGCTTGGGCGTAGTCGGGGTGCTGGCCTGGCAGGCGGCGCTTGCTTTTGCGGTGGTGTGGCTCGCCACCGTCCTGATCACCCGCTATGCTTCTCTCGCGTCGATCCTCGGCAGCGCCGCAGTCCCGCTGGCATTCGTCGCGGTAAAGTCCCCTGTCGCGTATGTCGTGTTCGGCGTTGTGGCGCTCGTCTTCGTGATGTGGCGGCACGCCACCAATATACAGCGATTGTTCGCCGGTACTGAGTTGAAGCTCGGACAAAGATCTTAGACCCTGTACGAGGGCGAGCAATGCTTGCCCAAAAGGAGCACAATGATCTCGACCAACGATTTTCGCACCGGCGTCACGATTTTATTCGACAATAATCTGTGGACCGTCGTCGATTTCCAACACGTCAAGCCTGGAAAAGGTTCGGCGTTCGTGCGCACACGGCTCAAGAACGTGTTGCGCGGCAACGTTCTCGAGAAGACGTTTCGAGCGGGCGAGATGCTGGAACGCGCCATCATCGAGACGCGCGACATGCAATATCTCTATGGCGCCGGCGACGACTATCATTTCATGGATCAGTCGAACTACGAACAGATCTCGTTGACCCACGACGTGCTCGGCGAAAACACCGACCTGCTCAAAGAGGGCATGGTCATCACGGTGCAGTTTCACGACGGCCGCGTGATCACGGGCGCTCTGCCCAATCATATCGAACTGCTCGTCGCTGAAACCGATCCGGGATTCCGAGGCGATACGGCGACAAACGTGGGGAAGCCGGCCAAGCTCGAGACCGGTGCGTCGATCCAAGTGCCGCTCTTCATCAATCCGGGCGATAAAATCCGCATCGACACCCGCGACCGCAAATACATCGCGCGCATCCAATAACCACGTTGGTTCTATCGTACGAGGGCAATCCGTACTAGGGCAAGCATCGCTTGCCCCGTTCTTTGGTAGGAGGGCAAGCATCGCTTGCCCATCGCAAAAAATGGGTGAGCGATGCTCACCCTCCTACATTTCGCAATCCCCTATTACAGGTTCACTTCCGTGCCGCCGCCGCGAGACTTCACACGTTCGTACACGAACTCGGCGCAGGCGAGATCTTCGATTGCGACGCCAAGCGATTCGAAAAGCGTGATCTCACCGGCGCTGCTTCTGCCCGCCACTTTGCCGGCTAGGATGTCGCCGAGAAGGGCGATGTCCGGCCGCGGATCAAGCGCGCCATCGCGGATCGCCAGCACGATGTCGCCGGCTTCCGTCATCGCCCCCTCGAGAGAATCGCAGACGATGCGCGACCGGCCGACGAGCGCAGACGTGAGTTCCCGCGCGCGCGGAGTACATGCGCCGACGGCGTTGATATGTATTCCCGGCGCCACGTGCTGCACGTCGAGGATTGGGTCGGCTGAGGCTGTCACCGTGCAGACCACGTCCACGCCGCGGCATGCGTCTTCGACCGACGCGACGGCCTTAATGGTGATTCCGCCGCCGGAATCATGCGCCGCAAGTTCAGATGCCTTGCTCTCATCACGGCCCCACACACGTATGGACTCGACCGACTTGAGCGTGCACATCGCTTCGATGTGCGCTCGCGCCTGCACACCCGTGCCCAAGATCGCGACCGCGGAAAATCCGGAACGCGCAAGCGCGTGGGACGCGATCGCCGACGCGGCGGCGGTGCGGATTTCAGTTATGTAACGGCCGTCCAACAAAGCCAGCGGCTCGCCCGTCTCACTCGAGAAGAGTGCGATCACGGCATTGTGCGTGTGCTTGCCTAACGCCGAGTTCTTGGGAAATACCGTGACCAGTTTCGCGCCCAACGCCGGCTTTTCGCCGCGCACCGATCCGGGCATTGCGCCGAGCAGCCCCTCGTCGCCCCACGCAACCGAACGCAACGGGAACGCTGCCCGTCCATTTGCATGCTCGACGAACGCGCTCTGCACGACTTCAATCGCGTCGCGCATAGAGAGCGTTGCGGCGACGTCGAATTCCGAAAGTATCAGCACGCAGACCTAACACCCGGGAAGACTTGCCAGCGCGACCCGCGCGCCGAGCCGTTAAGAATCGGTCCGCTTTTGGTCGCGCTTTGCTAGGGTTTCAACGACCGTGGCGACGGTCTGAAGGGCCAATGCGCCTACGATCGTCGCTCCGATGATCAACGCGATTACAAGATCCATTGCGTCACCCCTTTGTCGAACGGTTCACGTTACATAACTACCGGACCGTGGGCGAAAAGGTTTCGGCCGGCTGGACGGCCGGCCGTTCGTAGGCCGACTACTGATTGAAGAGATTCTTCAGGACCTGGCCGGCCACCGCACCGCCGACCGCCCCGCCTGCGACGGTGTTTCCCGTCATCTCGTGCCCGAGATACGGGGCGATCGCATGTGCGAGCCCGCTGATCGTGAGCGACTGCAGCCAGATCTTCCCTGGGCCGGTGAGTTTCGCCAAGAACAATCCCTGATTGCCGAACAAGACGTTCGCGATGCCGGGCACCATTTGGATGTCGAAGTTCACGTTTTCTTCGAACATGCCCACGTGGCCGGGATGCACGAGCAGGCCTTGCCCGGCGGCCAAGTCGTACGTCACGACCTCGCCGTCGAGCTCTACCCACGCCTGAGCGGTGCCGCCGATCTTCTGCAAGACGAGCCCACTGCCGCCGAAGACTCCCGCGCCGAGCGACCGCTGGAACCCGATGGTAAGTTCGACGCCGGGCGTGCCGCACAAAAATCCGTGCCGGTGGATCATGTAGCCTTTGCCGGGCGTCACGTCGACCGCCATGATCTGGCCCGGAAGCTTGGTGGCGAACGCGACCATGCCGGGCGAATCCTGAGCGGTGTATTCCGTCATGAACAGCCCGCCGCCGCTCGCGGCGCGCATGATGGCTCCGAAAAGGCCTTTGGCGCCAGCGCCGGCGGTGGAGGTCTTCAATTGGACGTTGCCTGAGATCCACGACAGTTCGCCGGGTTCGGCTATGATCGTCTCGCCGGGCTGCAGCATCATCTCGAGCACGGGCATGGTTGTGCCGAGGATCTTGTGGTCCATTTCTTCTCCTAATGCCGGGTTTTCAGGCTTCGATGAGACGCCTGCCATCGCCGTGCTAGCGTTCGCTTGTAGGCGTGGGTCCGCCCCTTTAGCGCACATTCATACTTCAACGCCGCGCTCTTGGTTGCAAAGCGTCTGACGTAGGCGAGCACGACCGGGAGTTTGCCTCGCAATATTTTAGCACCGCGGCCGGCGTTGTGGACGGCTAATCGCGCCGCGGGGTCCGCGGCATACCCGCAATAATATGCGCCGTCGCGGGTCAGTGCCAGATATACATGGTGCCGGCCCATCGCAAAGCTGAAGCGGCGCCCTAAAGCCGGCCGGTCCAGCGGGCGAACGCATCGTTGGGCACGCCAAGCGCGTCCAGCGCCTTGCCAACCGAATGATTGACGATATCGTCGACGGATTGCGGACGGCTGTAGAAGCCTGGAATTGGGGGAACGATCGACGCCCCGATGGATGCCAGCCGCGCGAGCGTGCGCAAGTGGCCGAGGTGAAGCGGCGTTTCGCGCACCATCAGCACGAGCGGCCGGCGCTCTTTCAACATGACGTCCGCCGCGCGAACCAGCAAGTTGTCGTTAAGCGAATACGCGATGGCCGCGGCGGTCTTCACCGAACACGGCGCCACGATCATCCCGTCGGTCCGAAACGATCCGCTTGAGATGGCTGCTGCGAGGTTCGCCGGGTCGTGCACGACGTTTGCGAGCTTCTCGACTTGCGCCGGCTTGAAATCCGTCTCAAGTTCCATGGTGCGCGCCGCCGAGCGCGACATCACGAGATGAATCTCCGCGCCGGGCAGGGTGGCCAAGATCTCAAGCGCGCGAACGCCGTACACGGATCCGCTCGCGCCGGTGATGCCGACGACGTAGCGTTTCACGTCGTCAGGCCTCACGGATCCGCATTCGGAAGCGGTGATCGTAGCGGGCCGGCGCACAACGGGCACACGATACCGGCACGGCCGGACGCCGCCGCCGCACGAACTCCACGCCGCACGACGGACACGCGAGCACGTAGCGGCGGCTGCTCCGGCGGATCGGAATCGGCATGCTATGGTAGATGCTGCTGAGCCCGACGTCGCGCATCTTGCGCTTGAAGTGCGCCCCGTGGCCGCTCGGCAATCCGCGCTTATGCAGCCACGCGTGCACCATTTCGTGCAGCATGGTGTTCTCGAGGTGATCGGGATAGGCCGACAACAATGGCTCCGACAACTCGATGACCGCCGGTTTGTAGACGATGCGTCCGGCGACGGACGTCATGCGCGGATTATAGCGGATGTGATAGGCCGGCAACTCCGCGCAGAAGTGTGACGCATTGAGCCGGGCGAAAAGCAACTGCAACTCAGGCAAAGCGGGCAACGCCGCCTCGGCGGCCAGCGCGATGTTCCTCACGTATGCGCGCTTTTCGCATGACGACGCACGTTCCCTCGCGCCGTGCAAGGTGCGAGGACACGAACGCACAAGTTACAGAGCATGAAGCTTTACATCAGCGCAGACATGGAAGGTGTCGCTGGAATCACCGCCGAGGAACAGACAAATCCGGTCGGACAACCCGAGTACGCATACTCGTGCACGCTTATGACGGGCGAAGTGCGAGCCGCGTGCGAAGGCGCGGCCGCCGCGGGCGCCACAGCCATCATCGTCAACGATTCACACTGGAACATGCGGAACATCATCCACGAGGAACTGCCGCCCGACGTCATCCTCATCCGCGGCGCGATGAAGCCGTTGTCGATGAATCAAGGCCTCGACCCCACATTTGACGCCGCCGCGTTTGTCGGCTATCATGCCCCGGGCGGCACTCAGGATGCCGTGCTCGATCATACGTACACCGATGCCACGTTGTACGAAGTGCGAGTCAACGGACTCAAGTGCAGCGAGGCTCGCCTTAACGCCGCGGTCGCCGGGGCGTTTGGCGTGCCCGTCGTTTTTCTGTCCGGCGATCAGCATGCGTGCGCGGACGCACGTGAATTTCTCCCGTGGGCGGAGACGGTCGAGGTGAAGCGGGCCATCGGGCGCTACGCCGCTGCATCGCTTTCGCCGGCGCAATCGCGCGAAGCCATCAAAGCGGGGATCGCGCGCGGCATTCGCGATGCTGGCGCGCGCGGCGCGAAGGCGTACGCATTCGAGCCTCCGATAGCGCTCGAGGTCACATTTACGTACACTTCGAAATGCGACATCGCGGCCCTCATGCCGGGCTGTGACCGGATCGGTCCTCGCACCCTACGCTTCGTCCATAGCGACTACATGACCGTATTCCGGGCCTTCCGCGCGCTGATGTGCTTGGGCGGCTCGGTGTCCTAGCGCACATCGCGGGCCAGGCGCTGAAAGCGTGTAACGACTGGGCCGTCAAACCCGTCTATCATTGTGAACCGGACGGCGTAGGTGACCCTCATCGCCGTGACGTCCGGCGGGTCTGACCCCTGGAAAAGAAAAACGCGATCCGCATGCTCACGCGGGTCGCGTTTTTCGCTTTTATTGAGAGCGGCCGCTAGCTCGCCGCCGGCTCTTGCGAGACCGGTGCGGCTTCCTCAGGCGGCGAGGCGTCCGGTGGAGCTTCGTCTGCGGCCGGCACGTCCATGGCAGCGGTTTCCACGGCCGGCGCGTCGACGCCCGATTCTGACGCATTGCCGTCGGCCGCAACCGATACTTGCGCCGGCTCTCCAGACTCCGGCTCGTCCTTGTGAGGCTGCCAATCGAAATCGGCGCCGGCGAGCGAGTACTTGGAAAGGTCAGCGTTCAATCCGTGCAGCCAATCCAGCGCGATGTGATAGTGGCGCTTCGTCCGGTACGCCATCCAACGCCGGCGCATCGCGTCGTCTTCGTCCACCGTCTCCCGGAATCTCTTGAACGCGCCTTTGCCGGAAATCGCCGTGCGTAGACGGCCCGCGAAATTGATATCCTCAACGGAGCCGATGAAGTCCGACATTATGGAATATCGCACGTCCGTCGTGACCGGCGCGATCTTCACAAGGTCGGGATTGGCGTCGGCCTCTGCGATGCGAGCATTTTCCTGGTCGCCGAGATTGTGCATGAAATGCTCGACCGCCCCGGTCGTGATGTTGAAGTACGAAACGCCATCGACATCGCCGCCGGTGAGCGCCGTGCCCAATTCGTCGAGAAGCGCGCTGCGCTTGACCGGCCCTGGTTTGACCGCGCGTCCTTGATGCGGCCGGATCTGACGATGGTGATGCGTGCCTGCCGGCGACGCCACTGCTTCAAGACCCAGCGCTCTACGGATGTCCACGGGATTCACCGATGGCAATCCGAGATTGCTCAGGCGCACGTAGTGTCCGGCTAGCTCCACGAGCAAGTCGTCGAGCTTCTTGCGGCCTTCGCTGTTGGCGGCGGCGTCGGTCGGCGAAAGTCCGCCTAGGTCGTCGAGTGGGCGGCGGATCCATTCCGCGGTGATGTGGGTGTGGTTCGTCGTCATGTCGCTCATGCTAGATCCTATCGTTTTTCAGTGTCGTCGTCTTAAGTGGTAGCGGTCGACCTTGGCCGGCCGGGGGCCCCAATACCTTCGGCAATGCGGAGCACGTCATCCTCGGTCAGGCCGAGGCTATTCATATTCGAGTAATATTGGTCGACCAGCTCCGCCGCCTGGTTCGACCGCGCCTTCTCTTCGCGGACGCGCTTGACTTCATCCAGCACGCGTGCGACGAGGCCTGCGTCCACGGCGACGCCGCGGGCCTTCAACGCGGCTTCATTTTTGCGCAATGCGGCCTCCACGACCGCTAGTCCGCTGTGCTTTCCGTATATGAATCGAATCTCCGCGCCGACAAGCTCGGCGGGAACGGCTTCGTACATCCGGCGGTCGATGAGCATCGCATGGGTGTGGATGCCCGATTCGTGCGAGAACACGTTTGCGCCGATGATGGGCTCATGCGCTTGAATGGGGTAGCCGGATACGTGCTCCATGAATCGCGCAAGCTCTTGCAGCTTTTCATACTTGAAGCCGGGTATCTCCACGCCGTAGAGCACGCGCAAAGCGGTGACGACCTGATGGAGCGGAACGTTGCCGGCGCGTTCGCCGTATCCGTTCGCCGTCACCGTGAACGCTTTGAAACCGCATGCGAGCGACGTGATGCAGTTGATCGTGCCCAACCCGTAGTCGTTGTGAAAATGATTGAGCAGCGTGATGCCGGGAGGCATGGCGTCGACGATGCGAGTGGAAAACCACCGCGTGGCTTCAGGGGTCAGGCAACCGACGGTGTCGGGCCACGACGGCCGAGTCGCGCCCGCTTCGATTCCGGCCCGGAACAGTTCGATGAAGTAATCGACGTCGCCGCGGCTGCCGTCTTCGCCGCCGAACTCCACCCGTTCCACGCCTTTGGATCTTGCGTAGCGGATCGCGTCGCATTGCATCCGGATGTTGGCCTGCCGATAGAACGAAAGCGGTTGATCCAGCCACTCCGATTCCGGTCTGCCCTCGCGCGCCAGCAATGCTTTGCCGATCTTATATTTCATGTGCAGATCGCTGCCTGACGTGAACACGAAAAACGTGACCTCGCGCGGCGCGACGTCGATCTCCGCCAAGGCGCTCAGCGTCGCATCGATGTCCTTGTTGGTCGAACGGCACATGACCACGATGTCGAGATCCGCCCGGATCTCGCCCGCGCGTTTGCCCTGCATGATCAATTGCAGGGAACGGCGTTCGTCGGCGGAGACGGCCGGAAAACCCACATCCATGATGTGCACGCCGATATCGGACAGGCGCTTGCAGATCTCGTACTTCGTTTCAGGCGTGTATGCGATGCCGCACATCTGCTCGCCGTCGCGCAAGCTCGTGTCGTAGATGCGCAAGTCGCGCGCATCGGGAAACGGCACATCTTTGGTGAATTCGCGCGGATCGCGGATCAGTTGGGCGATGGGTTCGCGAAACTCCACGGCGGTCTCTCCACGATTTTAGTCAGGGGTCGACGACGATCTCGCCGCGCATGCCGGCGCTATAGTCGATAAAGCAGCCGTACAAGTACTTGCCGGCTTTTTTCACTTGGATCGGCTTGGAAGAGGCGCCCGGTTTGAGTTCACCGGTCGACCACATCGCATCCCCGATATAGCCCGTCTGACGGAGCACGTCGTCGGTCCAATGCGGGTCGTCGGGAAATGCGCCGCTATCCGGAAGCGCCACCACCGTGTGGGCCTTGACATCTTCGTTGTTGAAGATGATCGCGTCGCCCACATGCACGTGGAGCACGCCGGGCGATACGCCGACGAAGTCTCCGGCCGGGCTGTGCTTTACGACGTCGTACTTAGCAAGACTCAACGAAATGGTCAGGGTCTGGGCGCTCGCCGGTGCGCCGTGAGCTAACAGCACGCACGCGATGGCGCCGAGAGCCACACGAAGGGGTCCGTGGCGTCCCTTAAGATAAAACATAACTATGCTTTCCGCGTCGAAAATTGGTTCCCTTGCGGCGGGGACGACCGGGCTCACACTCTTGTAACGAGATGTAACATCGCCGTCGTTTCAGGGGTCAGACGTTCGAGGGGCAGACCATGAATAGAGATCGCGAGACACCATCAGATCGGGGTCCCGGAAAGCGAAAGCTTAGCCGTAACGGACCTCTTCACGATGTCTTGTCGGTACTGCCGCTCCGTCCCGGCCCTGCGCTCAACCACGGCGGCTCTCTAAAATCGGTACAGGTTGTGCCGGCTTTGTTGGTCGCGAGCGCCGCAGGCGCGTTCGCCTGGTCGGTCACTCAACTCGGTCACAGCCCTCTCGGCCTCGCCGCACTTATCGCTGCAGCGTTGTTCCTCGATGTATTGGCGGCGGACGTCGTTCGTGCCGGCCGGCGCGTCGTCGGACCCGCACTCGTCATTTGCGTCGCCGCGTTCGTGCTGTACGGCGCACCCGCCGCGGTGATGATCGGCGCCGTCCGCGGGCTATACCGCGCGTTCGCTCCAGGCGCTCTCACCCGCACCGAAGCTTCCTGCGTCGGCGCGATGGCCGTGATCGGGCCGATGATCGCCGGCGCAGCCGCCACCGCGCTCACACTTGTCGTGCATCTGCCGTGGATCGGCGTCGCCGCTTTCGTTCTCTGCGCCTTTGTGATCGAAGTTTGCGGCGAATCGTTCGTGCTCGGTCGCATATCGAGGCCGTCCATCATGCGCGCGCTCGAGCGCAACCTCGGTTGGTCGCTCGTCCACTACCTGATATTGGGCGTTCTCGGCGCATGGCTCGGCGCGGATCTCGCCGCCGGTCATTGGTTCAACATCTTCTACTTCGCCATACCGCTTGCGATCGTCCGTCACGGATTCGACGCTTTCGGTGGGGAAGAGCATTACGTCGGCACTATCGAGCACGAAAACTCCGTGCTCTTCGACCGCATCGGTCAATTGGATCGCATGAACGGCGATCTCATCGAAGCGCTGTCGATGGCGATCGATGCGCGCCATCCGTCGCAGGCCGGCCACAGCAATCGCGTTGCGCAGATCGCGACCGCGATCGGCACGACGCTCGGCATCAGCGGCGTTCAACTCGAGAATTTGCGCCGCGCCTCGCTGCTGCACGACGTCGGATCGCTTGCGATTTCCAACCACGTCACCGACAAAGCCGGGCCGCTCACGCCGCAAGAGCGCCGCTACGTGCAGATGCACAGCGAACTTGGTGCGCGATTCGTCTCGAAATGGCGCGATTGCAAAGACATGGCCGTCATCATCGAGCAGCATCACGAGCGTCTGGACGGCAGCGGCTATCCGCGCGGGCTGTCCGGCGACGACATCGGTCTGGAGGCGCGTATCGTCGCCGTCGCCGAAACCTACGTCGCGCTCACTTCGAACCGTGCGCATCGTGAGGCGCTCTCGCACGCCGAAGCGATGGAAGAGATCAACGCGGGAGCGGGCGTGCAGTTCGACGTGCAAGTCACGGATGCGCTGGCCAGAGTGGCTGAGTCGCACACCGCCGATGTCTTGCCGATATCGCGGCTGAACGAGCGCCGCCGTCGCGACGACACCGCCTGACGCTTCGGATCAGCTGAGCGCCATTTCGCGCGCCGAACCTTCGCGAGCGATCCTGCCCCCTTCAAGCACGTACACATAATCGGCGAGCGCGAGCGCGAATGGCGCCGGCCGTTCTGCGAGCAGCACGGGCATGTCTTCGGCGCACACTTGCTTGATGATGCGCAGCACGCGCGCGATATCGTCCGGGTCGAGTTCCGCGGACGGTTCGTCGAGCAGCAGCAACTGCGGTTTGCTCATCAACCCGCGGGCGATCGCGAGCAATTGTCCTTCGCCGGGTCCGAGCGTCGCCGCAGGCCGGTCGGCCGCGCGGCCGAGCTCCGGAAAGCGCTCTAAAAAGGCGGCGACCTCCGGCACGACGGACCAGCGATCGCGGCGCGTCCATCCCCCGAGTTCCAAGTTCTCTCGAACCGTAAGGCCGGAGAAAATCGCCCGCCCCTGGGGCACGAGGACGATGCCGCGGCGCACTGCTTCATCGGTCGGAATGCGGCGCGCGGTTCGATCGGCGAAGGTGATCGTGCCCTGGCGCGGGCGCAATGCGCCGGCGAGCGCCAGCAGGATCGCAGACTTTCCAGAGTCTGCTGGACCCATGATCGTGACGACCGTGCCCGCGTACACGCGAAGACTGATGTCGGCGACGACGTCGGTCCGTCCGTAGCCCGCACATAGCTCACGCACTTCGAGCACGGGCGTGAGACGGTCAGGCAGTGCCATCGGCCAACCTCCCCGGTGAACGCGAAACCGCACGCCATAGCGAGATGAGCCGGGGCCACACGCCGTCCGGCAGATACACGAGCACGACGATCAGCGCGACCCCATCCACGATGAGCGCTTGATCCGTGAGGGGAGCGGCTAATCTCGCGAGAGCCGCCAAGAGCACGGCGCCGAGAACGGCGGCCAGTGGGCTGCCCGCGCCGCCGACCACGGCGACCGCTACCATCACACCCACCCTGTCCAATCCGAACGCGCTCGGATTGAGGGCGCCGCCGAACGTCCAATAAAGCGCGCCGGCAAGCCCGGCCGCCGCCGCGCCCGCGGCAAACCGCCAGCGATCTCGCGCAAAGGCGAGCGCGGGCAATCCGGCTGCAAGGCACACGATCGCGGAGAACGCGTTGCCGAGCGGATGGACCGGCCCGCGCACGACATGCGCGGCCGTCGCAATCGCGGGCACGACGAGCGTGAACGACAAAGTGGCGATCGTGTACGGCGCGTTGGACAGGTTGCTGACGCACAGGTCGACCACAGCTCCAAGCAAGGTCGAGGCGGCGGCGCCTGCGACGATGCAGAGCCACATGGAAGCGTGCATGTGTTGTCCGATGAGAAATGCGACGTACGCGCCGAACGCCATGAAGCCGGGACCGGCAAGCGTGAGGCGGCCGGTTCCGAGCGTGCACCAGACGGATAGAGCCAGAAGCGAGTCGATGGCGATCGACTGGAGTGTCACGTTACGATTCGGCGATGGCTGCGGGCGCGGGCGGGCGCGTGCGTCGCCACGCAAGCCCCGCCGCGACCAACACTGCGAGCGCGCACGGCGTCGAATACGCCGGAAGCCACGGCAACTGGGCCGCGAACAGAGCGCCGGCAAGCGAGAGCGCGAAGGCGATCAGACACGTGATCCCGATCGAACCGACGGGCGCGAGCGCGACGGCCGCGAACGCGCCGAGCAGCGGCACGGCCGGCATACCGCCATTCATACTTCCCGCGTGCGCGGTGTAGAGAGCGCCCGCGGTGGATGCAAGCGCGCTCGTCGCCGCCATCGCCGCAGCCGGCACTCGATCGATGCGCATTCCCATGAGCTGCGCGGCGAGCGGATTCTCGCACGCGGCGCGGACGCCGTTGCCGAAGCGAGTCCTGTGCACGGCGATGTGGAGAAGCGTGCAAGAGATGATGGTGACGATGACCGCGAGGGCGTCTAGTCCGGTGAACTTCAGATGTCCGATCGACGCCATGCGAGAGAGCGCGACCGCGTGCGGCATCGCCGAACTACCTGGGGCGAATGCGGCTCTCGACAATCCGTACACGACCAAAGATGCGCCGATGCTGGCCGGGAGCATCGCTGCGTCGCGCCCACGCCGGCGCAACGGATCGAGAGCCAATCGATCGATCGCTACGCCCCCGACGAGACCGACGAGCGCGCCCGCCGCGATCCACTGCCATTCCGGCGCGGCGGCCGACGCGAACGCGAACGCGCCCGCCGAACCGAGCACAAATGAAGCCGGCACGGCGACATTCACGAATCCGAAAAGGTCCAAGACCACGGTGGTTGCAGTTGCGACAAGCGCGATGACGCTGCCGTTGAACAGCGCCTCGGCGGCTCTTGCATCCATTGGCCGCCATCTTGGCCTCGCTCGCGCGCGCGCCCTCCCCTTCGGCGTCGAAGTTGAAAGGACGGCATTTCGCTCGACGCGGTCGAACTGCGACCGCGCATGATTGAATTCAACCGCCTGACGATCGGCGCAGTTCTCAACCGCCAAGACGAGCGGTTTGGCGAACGCGACGCGGTTGTCTATGCCGATCGCGACATCCGCTGGACCTATCATGCGTTCCGCCGCAAAGTGGATCAGATCGCCAACGGCTTGATGACGCTCGGCATTCGCAAGGGCGAGCACGTGGCGGTGTGGGCCCCGAACGTTCCCGAGTGGCTGCTCTTGCAATATGCCACCGCGAAGATCGGTTCTGTGCTCGTCACCGTGAACACGTCGAACAAGGCACAGGAGCTGGGTCGGCTTCTACGCCACAGTGAAGCCACCACGCTCTTCATGACGCCCGGTTTTCGCGGTCTCGATTACGTCGCGACCTTGCGCGAGCTCGTGCCGGATCTGGATTCGGCGCCGGTCGGGCACGCGACGTTTGAGAACTATCCGCGGCTTCGCCGTCTGTTGGTCATCGGAAAGCAGCGACTGCCCGGCATGCTGCGCTTCGACGACCTCTACGATCTATCGGCGCAGGCGCAGGACGGCGACCTGCGGCGGCGCGAGTCGGCGCTCGACAATTTCGATGTCATCAACGTGCAATACACGAGCGGTTCCACGGGCCAGCCGAAGGGAGTCATGCTGACGCACCGCAGCATGCTGCAAAACGCGTTCGCGCTCACGCTGTGTCAGAACCTCACGCACGCCGACCGGTTATGCTTTCCCGTGCCGCTGTTCCACTGCTTCGGCTGCAGCGCGGCCAGTCTTGGCGCCGTGGTGCGCGGTGCGTGCATGGTACCGGTGGAGTCCTTCGAACCGGGCGCGGTGCTTGCGGCGGTGATGAACGAGAAGTGCACGGCTCTGTACGGCACACCCACGATGTTCGCAGCCCTGTTCGCTCATCCGCAATTCGCCGATTTCAATATCGCCACGCTGCGCACGGGCATCATGGCAGGAGCGCCTTGTCCGCTCGACTTGATCGATGCGGTCTTCGACCGGCTCGGCGCGGTCGATTTCACGGTCGCGTATGGATTGACCGAATCATCTCCGGGCGTCACGCAGACGCGTCTCGACGATCCACCCGACAAACGCCGCACAACGGTCGGGCGGGCGTTGCCGGGCATGCAAGTGCAGATCCGCGATCCGATCACGCGATCCGAGAGCGCGCGCGGTGATACGGGTGAATTGCTCTCGCGCGGTCACAGCACTATGAAAGGCTACTTGAAGGATCCCGCGGCCACCGCCGAAGCGATCGATGAGGAAAGCTGGCTTCACACCGGCGACCTCGCGACCATTGATGCCGAAGGTTACGTCAAGATCGTAGGGCGGATAAAGGATACGATCATCCGCGGCGGCGAGAACGTCTACCCCGCCGAAGTCGAGATGTGCTTGCGCGCGCACGCGGCGCTCGCCGATGTCGCGGTTTTCGGTGTGCCGAGCATGATGTATGGAGAAGAAGTCTGTGCGGCAGTGGTGCTAAAGCCCGGCGCAAGTCTGGCCGCAGACGAGCTGGCGGCGTATTGCGGTGGCCGCATCGCGCGGGAAAAGGCACCGTCGCTGGTCATGCCCGTGGAAGCGCTGCCGGTCGGCGCGACGGGCAAGGTGGATAAATCCGCGTTACGCGCACTTGCGATCGCATGTTTCAACCGTCAGGCCGACGCGGATATCAGCACCGCGTGACACGCGGCCTTTGTAGGAGGGCAAGCTCGTACTAGGGTGAGCATCGCGCACCCATTTTTTAGGGCAAACGTTGCTTGCCCTAGTACTATATTGAGCTTAAGACTTCGCGCATCGCGCGCACGGTGTGATCGATGTCGTCGGCGGTATGCGCGGCGGTCACGAACATCACTTCCATTTGCGAAGGCGCGAGATGGATGCCGCGTTCGAGCATCGCCCAATAGTAGCGCCGGTAAGCCGCGCCGTCGGCCTGCGAAGCATCTGCGAAGTTGCGGGCCGGCTTGCCACCGCGGAACATGAAATCGACGATCGACCCGATCTGAACGACCGGATACTCCAACCCCGCATCTGCGATCGCTGCGCGCGCACCGTCGGCGAGATGTTGCCCAAGCGCATCCAACCTCGAGTAGACGAGCGGATCGGCTTCCAGGGCGTCGAGGAGCGCATGAGCTCCAGCAACGCAGAGCGGATTGCCGGAAAACGTGCCGCCTTGGAAGACATGCCCGTCGGGCGCAAGCTCGGCCATGATATCGGCGCGGCCGCCAAACGCGGCGATGGGCAAACCGCCGCCCAACACCTTGCCGACGCATGTGAGATCGGGGTGCACTCCATACACGCTCTGCGCACCGCCCACGCCCAGCCGTAGACCGGTTATGACTTCATCGAAGATCAACACCGCCCCGAATCGCGTCGTGAGGTCGCGCAAGGCTTCCAAGTATCCGGTTTCGGGAAGAACGAGTCCCATATTCCCCACGACCGGCTCGAGCATGACCGCTGCGATCTGCTCGTGCTCCCGCGCAAACGCATCGGCTACCGCGGCGCGATCGTTGTACGGCAGAACGATCACATCATCGAGAACGCCTTGCGTCACGCCGCTCGTCAAGTCCGAGGTCGCGTTCGCCGACGCACCCGCGGAGAATATCATCTCGTTTGTATGGCCGTGGTAGTTGCCCGAAAAGCGGATGAATTTGGGCCTGCGCGCGTAGGCGCGGGCGACGCGAAGCGCGCTTGCGCACGCTTCGGTGCCGGTCGAGACGAAGCGCAGGCGCTCCATCGACGGCATCGCGTAGCAAAGACGTTCCGCGAGCCGCACTTCTTCCAGATGCGTCGACCCGAAGACCGTGCCCGACGAAGCCGCTCGCGTCACCGCCGACGTGACCGCGGGAAGCGCGTGCCCCAACAGAACGGGTCCGTACGCGCACTGATAGTCGACGTACTCGCGACCGGCGCTGTCGATCACGCGTGCCCCTGCCGCCGACGCGATCATCGGCGGCGCACCGCCCATCGGCGCGCCGGCCCGCACAGGCGAGCTGACGCCGCCGGCGATGGCACGCCGCGCACGATCGTAGCGTGCGTCATCTTCCCCGCGCGGCGTGATCAAAGTGTGTGCCACATGCATCTCCAAACGGGCCATGCTTACCGGGGTCAATCGCCCAATCCTGGCGGTGGCGTCTGACCGCGACATAGAGAAAGCCGCGCTCTTTCGAGCGCGGCTTGATTCTCACGGGGATGCGTTTGCTGTTATTTGTACTGCAGCGCGATGACTTGGTACTTGTTGGTCGTCGGACTAAAGGGCGGGGGTTTAGAACCCAGCCGCTGATCGTACGTCATCTGGCGGCAGAATCCGGTGGCGCAGGTCGTCTGTCCGACGACTGCGGTGCCAAGTTTGCCGCGGATGTTCTCGACCAAACTGCCCATTATGTTCAAGGTTCTGCCGGCAACGCCGCCGCAGGAATTGACGGTGCACGATTTGTTGTAGAGCGTACCGTCGTTGCACGCAGAGACCGTGCATTCGCCGTAATATCCGGTCAACATCAACGCGTCGATTTCCACGACCGAATCGGTGGAGTTCGAGATCCTGATGTCGTTGGCCCAAAGCGCGAGCACGTCGTTCGACGTCGAACTGGGGTCGAGGTCGGTGATCGATTTGTTGAGGGTTATCCAATCGCCGTGGTTCGTGATGTAGTCGGGCACGCCGATCGTGTACGAACCGTGGATAGTGGCGCCAAGCGTGCTCTTCGGCACGAGGCCGGTGGCATCGGTGCCGCCGGCGATGGTCACGTTACCGTTGATGAAGATCGAACCGTTGCCGCCGGTGCCGCCCACGGGCTGGCCCGACGCCACGCCGGTGTACAGCGTGCTCACACCGCCAGGACCGATCACGGTCGTGGTGCCAATTCCGCCGTTCGCGTTGAAATCGATGGCGACGTCGTACGTGGATCCGCCGACTTGGAGGATGTAGAACTGTTTACTGATCGCCCCGGAGTTCTCGCCTTGGGCGTAGATCGTGACATCGCCCTGGATGTAGAGCCCGGTGAGCAGCGGACCGCCATTGGTGCCGTTGGGCAGCGCTTGGTTGATGTACAAGCCGTTCGTGGCCGGGCTCGGCGGGGTCTGACTGTTATGCGTCGAGTCGCCGTAGTACGACTCGCTCGCGACGAGCAAATTGTCGAGGAATGTGGGCAGCGCTTTTGCAGACCCGCCGACGTTGACCTGACTGCATCCGGTCGTACCGTCGACGGGGGTGCAGTCGCCCGGTTGGCCTGACTTGAAGTTCGGGTCCACATAGTTCGGAGCCACGGCCGTGTCCACGCCCGCGCCGAAGATGGCTTTATCGCCGGGGGTGTACATCACGTTCATCGGACCGCCCGAATAGACGGCGCCGTCGAAGTGTTGCGCGTTCGTGTAGTACACCGTGCCGCCGAAATTGTTGACTTCGCTGATGCTGTACATCTCATACGATGAGAACGGCTGCGTGCGAACGAGCGCGTCGACTTTGCGGACGGGGTTGAGCGGGCTGCCGAGCGGGAGTCCTGCCGTACCCTTGGCTTCGATCAGGAAATATTGGAAGTTGGCGCTTGGCGCCCACTGCTTGATGACACTCACGGAGTATTGTGACGCGTACACGCCGTCGCCGCTCATGGTCGTGGTGAACGGCTGCGGCACGCCGATGTTCGTGCCCGACGTGTTCTCCTCCAGCTTCAACACCATGTCGTCGAGGCCGGCGTAGGCCGCGTTCAATGCCTGATTGCTGATCCCGTTAGCGCCGATGCCTTGCATCTCGCTGATCGTCGAACTCAAAAGCGCGCCCGACAAAATGAGAAGCACGACCACCATCAAGATGACCGTGATGAGCGCGACGCCGCGTTTGCTGCGGCCTTTTTCGATTGACGTCTTCATGATTATTGAAACCCCGCGTAGGTCGAGAAATAAACGGTGTTGCTTGTGTTAGCGACCGACGCCGGCCGTCCGCCCTGTGCCGGCCCCGACGTTTGGATGTTCACTTGGAGACCGGAGGCAAAACCTTTGATCGGATCCCAGTTCAATGGAGTAATGTTGAAGTTTTCGACATTGCGCGCGAGCACCGAGGTGCTCGACGGCGCGCCGCCGGTGATGTACGCGGAGTAGGTGGAGCGCGACTCCATGATCGCTTGCTTGATGGCGTCGTAACTCAGCTCGACGACTTGGTAGTCGGGCCGCGGCACCTGGCCGACCGTGTTCATGGTGGACGAGAGTTGTCCGTTCGGATCGCCGGGATCGGTGGTGGTGACAATGATGGCGACGTCGTTGCTATTCCCCAATGTCTTGAACGCCAAGGGGTTCACAATGATTTGACACTTCGCCGAGCAGCCGGGCGTGTCGGCCGGATTATGGTCGGACGAAGCGAGTTGCAGCACATCGTTGACTTTGGACATGGCCACTCGTCCGGCCATTTCGGCATCCATATGCGTCTGCGCGAAGCTGAAGTGACCGAACGCCGTGATGAACTCGGCGAGGGTGAGCGAGAGGACCAAGCCGAGGATGCCCATCGCGAACATCATCTCGATGAGTGAGAATCCCCGGCTGCCGATTCTTGTTCTAAATCTAGGCATCGTTTGTCACTGTCCGATCGTCGGCTGTGGCGTTGGTGTGGGCTTCGCCGTAGGCGTGGGAGACGGCTTAGGAGTCGCCGACGGTTTGGGTGTGGGCTTCGCCGTAGCAGTGGGAGACGGCTTGGGAGTCGGCGGCGGAGTGGGTGTCGTAGGCGCTGACGGCGCGGGAGTCGGCGTGATCGTGGGCTTCGGTGTCGGCAACAGCGGAGGGCTGGCCGCCACGAGCGGTTGCGGATCGTCTTTCTTCATGCCGTGCACTTCGTAGACGCCCTCGCCGCTGTTCACCCATACGGTGATGTCGGCCGCGTGCGTGTCGCTGCCCCGGATGCTGGCGGACCACATGTATGCAAGGCTGTTCGTGGAGCCATGGCACTGGATCTCGTTGCCTGGTACGTGCCAGGCGTTTCCGTCGGTGGCGCCCGGCGCCGGCTTGGTGTAGCTGTCGTTATATGAGGGCACCGGTGTGCCGCAATCGTTGAAGCCGCTGCCCGGGGTCATGCTCGGCGCCGGATTGACTTCACTCCAAAAATTTGAATCGTTTTGCATCTGCGACAGCAGATAGTTGCCTTCGCCGACAGCAACAGTGCTCGATGCGGCATCGCTCTGCGCGGCGCTCGTCGCGATCATGTCTTGCGACACCAGCAAGAATACTAGTGTCAAGAGCGTGATGGCTACCAGGACTTCTAAGAGCGTCGTGCCGCGCTGGCGCATTAAGGCTACCTCGTCGAGATATAGTAACTTACGGACCTTCTATATCCGTGTGACCTGGCTAACAGCCCGTCTGTTACACCACGTGCCTATTATATCGTCGCCCGACCTTCGCGAATAGTCTTCCACCCGTAGTGTGCCAGTGGTCACGTCAAATGCGGCAAAACCACAACAAAGGTCCCACGCAACGGCCCGGAAGGTCCCGCTCAGCCACAAATTCTACATCTGTACCGATCGTGCGCCGATGTATTCGATATGAGACTTTGCGCTAAATCACTGATGGATGTTTGGATTTCGCACACCATATGATCGCACAGAGCGGAGCGGCGATGTATCCTACTAGTCTCGGCGAGCTCATGACGAAGATGTACGAAGAGCGGGCTTCCGACTTGCACATCGTTGTCGGATGCGCTCCGTCCGTCCGCCGCAACGGGCACTTGGAGCCGCTGGTCGATCAAGTGCTCACGGCTGACGACGCCCGTCAGCTCGTCACATCCATTCTCACCGACGACCAATTGGAAGCGCTTGAATCCAGGCGGCAGCTCGACTTCGCATATTCGATGACCGGTCTCGCACGGTTTCGCGTCAATATTTGCTACGAACGCGAATGTCTTTCCGGCGTGTTCCGGCTGATCCCGACCGACCCGCCCCACCTCGAAGAGACCAACTTCCCGGATATTTTGGCGGAGGTGACGTCGCGCCCGCGCGGCCTCGTGCTCGTCACCGGTCCGACTGGTTCGGGCAAATCGACCACGCTTGCAGCCATGCTCGACTTCATCAACCGCCACCGCCGGTCCAAGATCGTCACGATCGAAGATCCGATCGAGTTCATGCATAAGAGCAAAAAGGCCATCATCACGCAGCGTGAGATCGGCCGCGACGCGCTCTCGACCGCGGATGCGTTACGCGCGATGCTGCGTCAGGATCCCGACGTCGTGCTGATCGGCGAGA
The DNA here is from genome assembly GCA_036511855.1 of Candidatus Eremiobacteraceae bacterium. Lineage (NCBI taxonomy): Bacteria > Bacillati > Vulcanimicrobiota > Vulcanimicrobiia > Candidatus Eremiobacterales > Candidatus Eremiobacteraceae > Candidatus Eremiobacteraceae bacterium. The sequence continues at coordinate 78,224 of DATCBN010000017.1, forward strand.
TGCGCGATCTCGAGACGATCGCACTCGCGCTCACCGCCGCCGAGACCGGTCACCTCGTGTTCGCGACCTTGCACACGACAAGCGCCCCCGAAGCCGTCACCCGCATCATCGACGTCTTCCCGCCGGAACAGCAAGAGCAGATCCGCGTCATGCTGTCCACCGTCATCGAAGCGGTGTTCAGCCAAACGCTGGTGCCCCGCGCCGACGGCAACGGCCGCATCGCCGCGCTCGAGATCCTCATCGGCACGCCCGGCGTGCGCAACCTCATCCGCGAGAACAAGATCCCGCAGATGATGAGCGCGATGCAGACCGGTCAAAACCTCGGCATGCAGACGATGGAAAAAGATCTCGCCAATCTCGTGAAAAATGGCCTTGTGACGCTCGAAGCGGCAATGGCGAAAGCATCGCACCCCGATGAAGTGAAGCGCGCGGTCGAGGCCGGGGGACGCTAGGACTACCTACATCGAACCCGCTTGTTCGACGCGCGCGACGTGGCGCGCGAGATCCTCGCGCCGCACGATGCCGGCATACGTGCCGTTCTCGTCGACGATCACCGCTTCGGGGCGGTTTGCGGCGAGCGCCGGCAGCAATTGCAGCGCATCGTCATCGGGTGCGAGTGACTCGAGGTCGGCCACTCGCGTCATCACCGATCCGACGCTGATGCCCGCCGCCTGATCGTTGGGCACCGACGCGACGTCGGCCTCACCTATGCAGCCTGCAGCGCGCTCCCCGAACAACACCGGAAGCGATTTCGCAGGCGACGCGGCGCCGAACGTCGCGGCCGCCTGCTCGATCGTCGTCGACGTCTGCAGCGTTGGAACATTCTGAGCGTACAGATCGCGCACGCGGAGACCGTCAAGGGCGACCCGGACGATCGTGGTCTTGTACTGCCCGTCGGCCATGCCCGCGAGAAACCACGCCGTCGCTCCCGCCCAAATGCCAATGGTGGCGTCGTATTGCACGGCCACCCAGCAGCCGATGCCACCGAGCAGGATGGCGATGACTTTTCCGGCGCCCGCCGCGATGCGGGTGGCTTTGACGGGATTGCCGGACATCCGCCACAAGACGCCACGGACAACTCTACCGCCGTCCATCGGAAAACCGGGCAGCCAGTTGAACGCGGCGAGCAATGCGTTGCCGTAGGCCAATATCCATACGATCGATGCGGCGGAATCGCTGCTGCGTTCGAGCGCGATCGCGATGCCGGCGAAGAGAAGCGCCAATGCTGTGCTGACCAACGGACCGGCGACGCCGACCGCGATTTCGTCACTCGCGCGCTCGCGATCGTGCACGACGTGCGCGGTCGCGCTTAAGAGGTACACGGTGACGCCCGCGACGATTTTGCCGCGATGACGCGCGACGAGCGCATGCCCGAACTCATGCGCGAGGACGGATGAGAACAATAGCAGCGCGAAGAGCGCGCCGACCGCGATGCGCTGCTCCGGTGGAGCAGCCGGCGTGACCGTGGGCAGATGCCCGAACGCGACCACGTACGCGATCGCCCCGAACACGAACAGCGCTGTGTAGTGCGCGCGCGTCTCTATGCCGAATATCGAGCCCAGCCGGAAGGTGTGGTCGTTCACGGCGCGACCTCTTGCACCGCGAATCCGCCTGCGTGCGTGGTAGCTTCATCGACCGCCGCCTTGGCGGCGCCGAATAGCGCGCTCACGGTCAATTCGTGACAATCTTTCGCGTGGCTGAGTCCGACGTGCGCGTCGACGCCAAGCTCGCCGGCTTGCGTGCGAAGGTCGGCCGCGATCGTCGACGCTATGTGCCGCGCGCGATCCGCCGGACAGCCGTCGAGCGAGGCCGCATATGCGTACGGCGCGTACGCCGCCGCCGCATCCGAGCGCCGCAGGTGCGCCCGGACGACGCCAGCGATCGAGTTTGAAACCTCTCGGGCCCGTTGCGTGGAAAGCGATCCGACCGGCGGCGCAGTGGCCACGAGCAGCAGCGAGATCGGGCCGTCGCTCTTGCGCGCGCGCGCGACTGCGCCGGCCAAGACGACGTCGAAGTCGATGACCGGCGCGGAACGCCGGGCTGCGAGCGCGTCGACGCGCGCACGCAGATCCGCGATATCGAAGGGCTTGCGTAGGAACTCGACATCGGCGCCGGTCACCGCGAGCCGGTTGTCGGCCGCGTCGTTCGCCGACACGAATATCACCGGGGTGCTTGCGGTTTCGCTGCGTTCTTGAAGCCGCTGCACGAGCGCGTATCCATCCATACCGGCCATGCGCACGTCGGAGACGATGACGTCGACGGGCCGGTCTTCGCGCAAGTAGGCGAGCGCCGCAGCCGAATCGGAAAACCCGACGACTGCGCGGCCGGGCTTGGCGAGGGCGAGTTCCATGAGCGTGCGGATCTCATCCTCATCGTCGATGATCACGACGGTCTGCACTTTTCCGCTATTCATGGCATCCGAGTCATTCATGACGCGATGTGGGAACGACCTTTTTTAGCACGTCGCGTCGTAACAACCATCCAGTGCGCTGCGTCATACTCACGTGGAGGAAGAGGCTCACTCTTCGTCCGCACCCGGGATCCGGCGCGCTCCTAGCATCCCAAGCCGCGATCCGGGCGACGGCTCTTCGCCCGAGCCGTTACGGTCGGCCGTTCCAGTGACGGCCGGCCGCCTATTCCATGGACCACTCCCATGAGTTCCAATATGCAGACGTGGCCGGCGACGCCCTGAATCCTTTGAAGTTGACCGTGTGCACGTCGGCCCTGCGTTCGGAGAACAGAATGATGGTGGGCACTTGCGTGGCCAACTCGGTCTGGATGATCGCGTAGTCGGCCTTGCGGCGCGCGATGTCAAACGTGCTCAGCGCATCTTTTTCCGCAGCGTCGACTTTCGGGTCGCACCAATGCAAGTTGTTCTGGCCCGCGGGCGGGAATTGGTCGCACGCGTAGAGCGACGAGTCGTCGGGATCGACGCCGCTCACCCAACCGAAATACGCCAGTTGATACTTGTACGAGTTGATGATGCCGCCGTTTTGCTGCGCGCCGAAGAACAGCGGTGCCGGATACGTCTTTTGGATCAGATCGATGCCGACGGCTTTGAGTTCCTGTTGGATGATGTTGCCGACCGCGGCGCCGATCACATTGCCGGCGATGTACGAGAATTGAATTTCAAACCGCTTACCGTCCTTGGTGAGAACGCCGTCGGCGCCCGGCGTCCAGCCGGCTTCCGCCAAGAGCTTTTTTGCCTGCGCTGTATCGAATCCGATGTGCGGCACGTTTGGATCGTACGCCCAGTTGAACTTCGCTTGGTCGCTGTCGGACGTCATCCAGACGTCGTGGGTCGCGTCGTGGACGATTTTCTTGCGGTCCATCGCGTATTCGATGGCCTGGCGCACGCGCACATCTTGCCAGGGCGTGCCGGCCTCGTTCAGATTGAAATCAAGATGCCCGAAGAGGTTTTGTTCCGAGAGCGTCACCGTCACGCCCGGGATGTTCGAGTAGGACGGATACAGCGACGGATCGGCGCGGAACCACGCGTCGGTCTCGCCGGTCTTCAACTGCGTGACGATCGTGTTGTTGTCGGACACGATCTTGAACACGATTTTATTCAACTTCGGGGCGCCGCGCCAATAGAGCGGATTGGCCACCATCGTGATATGGTCGCCGTGTACCCACTCCGTCACCTTGAACGGGCCGGATCCCACAGGCAGGTTGTTGTAGGGGATATGATTGACGTCGGGATATTTGGCGAGCAAATGCGCCGGCATGATGGGATAGCCGCCTTGGATGCACATGAAGTAGGCCACGATGGGCGCGAAAAACTTCTTCATGTGGACGACGACGGTGCGGGGATCGGGCGCAGTGACGCTGCCGATATGATCGTAGCCCGTGACCACCTGGACGTTGTTATTCTTGTTCATGATGGCGTGGAACGTGAAGACGACGTCCGCTGCAGTGAGCGGTGCGCCGTCTTGCCACTTGAGACCTGGCCGCATGTGATAGGTGAGGGTCATGCCGTCGCGCGAGATGCCGCCGTTGGCCAGCGTGGGTATATCCGTCGACACCTCCGGGACGAGTTGATCGTGGTCGTCGACGTTGTAGAAGAACTGGAAAACGAAATAGGCGATGTCGATGGTGGTGGCCTGCGTCGATACCAGCGGATTCAAGCTGTCCGGCTCTTGGATGTCGGCGTATCGCAGCACGCCGGGTTGCGAGGGCGGCCGGCCTG